>CALLQQ010000074.1 GCA_938014915.1 uncultured Clostridia bacterium | reverse complement strand
GCACGCCGAATCCTCAAACGGTTAAAGTGCAATTTGATAGGATAATAGAAGAAACATTCGAGGTAGTGGCAGTAGCGCCGGATGCCGTTGCGGCGGAAGGATTCATGATTGATACTATTGAATGTGTACCGAGTGAAGTTAGCATTACAGGGCCGCAGGGCGTAGTAAGTCGTATTGACCAATGCATTGTTGAGGCTGATAGCACCAAAGACGAATTGACTGAGCCGATTACAGTTGACGGCAGCTTAAATCTATACGATGAGGACATGAACAGCATTGATACAGAATCACTGGAACTTAGCATGACGGACTTCTTAGTAAATATACCTATATTTAGGAAAAGGACTGTACCGCTATCGGTGGAATTCAGGAATGTGCCCGAGGCATTCCCGTTGCCGAAGCTTAAATATTCGATTAAACCTAAGGAAATTGAAGTTGCGGCGCCGACCGATATAGAGGATAACTTCGATGAGATAAAACTAAAGTATATTGATTTCAGGGATATTAACCTTGGTTCGGAATTCGACCTGAGCCTATCCTTACCGGCAGGATATAAGAATATATCGGGAACGGAGAATATTAAAGTATCGTTCCCACGTGATAATATGGCGAATAAGAGCTTTGATTTGCATGATATTAAGATTGTAAATGCACCGAGCGGCTATGATATAATCGTCGTGACATCCGTAATTAAGAAAGTATCGGTTATTGGACCTACAAATGTTATTGCCGATCTTTCAGAACTTGATATAATCGCTGAAATTGACCTGTTGGGTAGCAATATAAAAGCGGGAACGCAAACAGTCCCCGTGAAGATTTTCATACCGGCAAAGGGCACAGTATGGGCATACGGCAATTATACAGCCATTATTGACGTCATGAAAAAAGAAAAATAAAATTAAAATCATAATTTTCACCACTATGTAGATACTATTTGTTAAAGGCAAATACGATACATGGTGGTGATTTTTTGATAAATATCATTTTATACGGCGGTAAAGGGGATAATCAAATAAAAAGTTTGATTATGAGCGACTTCACAAAATACGAAGATTTATATTTTTACTCTGGAAAAGCTATAAAACAAATTGGCGACGATGCTAATCTATTGATATTTGATACTGCATCGGTAGAAAGTATAGAACTTGATGAGTGTATAATTGTGTTTAAAGAAAATGCTAAATTAACAAATTTAAAAAAATTACCACCTAACACAATTGCTGTTGTCAGTTCAGCTAATACGGAATTAATCGAGCAGCTATCCGAATATAAAATCACATTAATTAGCTGCGGAATGTTAGCTAAGGATACTTTAACATTCTCAAGTAGTATGGATGAAAATATGGTAGTAGCATTGCAAAGGGAGATGCAAATACCGAGCGGTAAAGTATATGAACCGCTTGAAATTCCCGTATCCTATAATGCGAATACTAATAAATACTGCGTACTTGCCTATACGGCGATTAGACTTTTGACTGGGAAGATAAAATAAACAAAAAAATGAAACAGTGGTTTAATTTACTTGTTAT
>CALLQQ010000073.1 GCA_938014915.1 uncultured Clostridia bacterium | reverse complement strand
TTTCTCTAGGCGGGAGACTGTTCTTCAGTTCGACTCGATTTATTTTTATGCCCCATTTATCAGTTGCAACGTCAAGAATTGTTGTAATTCTAGTGTTGATAATGTCCCTAGATGTCAATGTTGAATCTAGCTCCATCTCTCCAATAATATTACGTAAAGTAGTTGCAGATAAATTTTCAATTGCCGACAATGGACGTTCAACCCCATAAGCATAAAGCTTCGAATCAGTTACTTGAAAGAATATTACCGTATCAATTTGCATTGTAACATTGTCTTTTGTAATTACGGGTTGCGGCTTAAAGTCAACTACCTGTTCTTTAATAGATACTCTCTTAGCAATTACATCAATGAAAGGTATTTTAAAATGCAATCCCGTTTTCCAAGTAGTGAGGTATGTACCCATACGTTGAATAACGAACTCTTGCGCCTGCGGGACGACCTTAATGTTAGATATAATTACTAGAATTAAGAATATTACTACCCCGAGCACAACATATCCTGCTGTTTCCATAAATTAATCCTCCTAATTAATATTAATCCACATTTGAGACAATAAGCTTTACTCCCTCAATGCGTTTGACCACAATTTTGCTGCCTGTTTCTATTACATCGCCATCGATTGATCTGGCTGCCCAGTCTAATCCGTCGACTGTCACTCTTCCCTCATAGGAATTATTGTCAATTGTATTTATAACATAACCAATTTCGCCGATATTTCTATCTGCGTTTGTAGGTACTGCCTTATTAGTAATGAACTTTTTCACAAATGGACGAGTTAATGCAAGTGAAATGATGGTAACGACGACAAAAATAATACACTGCACAGTGAAATTCGCACCAAATAAGGCGGCAAATAAACTGACAAGACTAGCAAGTGCAAACCAAATAGCAACTAATTGAGTAGTAGCTACTTCGAAAATTACCATTCCGACTAAAACACAAGCCCATAAAATAATATAATTCACAATTACACCCTCTTTTATGTTTTATTGAATAATGTACTACATACATTCTATACAATCATACCTAAATTGCTTTAATAATATTATAACACTTTTTGTTACGTATAGCAATATAAATGTTTTAAAAAGCAGGAACTTGTCACATTATCAAATTAAATATTACAAATAAAATAATGCTGACAATACCACAAGTTATAGTTACACCACAATCTATGATATTCAATATATATGGTAAAGATTCTAAATAGTCATAGCGAATTTATCAAAGAAGATAAATCAAAAAATCAGCCTATCCATAATAGATAGGCTGATTTTGTTAAACATTTAAGTTTCAGACTCTTTGCATTGGCAATCGGTACAAACACCATCAAATATTATACGGTGCCTATTGATGATGAATCCGCTCTCCTTAGCTATTTTTTCATCTAGTTCTTCAAAGTAGGGGAGGGGCGAATCAGCAATCAATCCGCATACTGAACATACAAAATGATAGTGAAGGCTGTTGTTCGATTCGTACCGATCCTTGTGAGGGAGTTTCACATGATGTATTTTCCCCTGCTTCACCAGTATATTCAAATTGCGATATACCGTGCCACGGCTGATTTTGCTATCAATTGCCCGAACATCAAGATATATCTCATCGGCGCTGGGGTGGTCGCAGTGTGCCCGCACAGCATCTAAAATTAATTGCCGCTGTTTAGTTTTGCGCTGCTTTTTCATAATACAACACGTCCTTCATATGAATCTAGTCCATATCCTGCAATGTTGCCTGAACTAGCTCATTATGGTCTAGTTTCGCTAATTCCTTAACTTTATCAAAATCTAAATCGGCTGCTAAAGCGAATCGTTCGCCGTATTCAGGATCTGCCAAATAGCAATGTGCGGCATGACGGTATTTGATATTCTTCGTTACAGGCGCCATGTCTTGGACTGTATTCTCAATTAGAATTTGCCTCTTATCTTCCGTCATTACACGCCATAAGTCCCCACCAGCACGGAAGCAATCGTCAGTCGGATCGTCCTTAGGGTCATAGCGATACATTGCACCTTCTAAATCTAGGGGAGGCTCCATAACCTCAGGTTGTGCCGTCCATAATCCTTGGCTATTCGGGGTGTATGCTGGCGCTCCGCCATAATTTCCATCCACTCTCATTGCGCCATCACGATGATAATCAGTGACTTCAACTTTAGCACGATTAACAGGAATTTGATTATGGTTAACACCTAGGCGATACCTTTGAGCATCTCCATAAGAGAACAGTCTACCCTGCAAAAAGCGATCCGGGCTAAATCCAATTCCAGGAACAACATGCGCCGGTGTGAATGCCGCTTGCTCAACTTCCGCAAAGTAGTTTTCTGGATTACGGTTAAGTTCTAATGTACCAACTTCAATGAGCGGGTATTCTGACTTTCTCCAAATCTTTGTAATATCGAATGGGTTTTCATAGTGATTCTTTGCCTGTTCCTCAGTCATAATTTGAACATACATAGTCCATTTAGGGAAGTCGCCACGTTCGATAGCATCGTACAGATCTTTACCATGATATTCTCTATCCATGCCGTTGATTTTGGCTGCTTCCTCATTTGAGAGGTTCTTAATGCCTTGTTGAGTTCTGAAGTGGAATTTACACCATACTCGCTCATTTTTATCATTATAGAATGAGTAGGTATGTTCGCCGAAAAAGTGCATATTACGGAACGATGCCGGTATTCCACGATCGCTCATTACGATAGTTACTTGATGGAAACATTCGGGCAGCAATGTCCAGAAGTCCCAGTTATTTTGAGCAGAACGGCGCCCAGTTCGTGGATCTCTCTTTACTGCACGGTTTAAGTCGGCGAAATTATGTACATCTCTGATGAAGAATGTTGGGGTATTATTCCCGACCATATCCCAATTCCCTTCTTCGGTATAGAACTTCACGGCAGTACCACGAATATCTCTTTCGCAATCAGCTGCACCACGTTCTCCAGCAACAGTAGAGAAGCGAATAAACAAATCTGTCTTTGCTCCCGGTTGCAACACTTTCGCTTTAGTATATTGTGAAATATCATGTGTCACGGTTAGATGACCATATGCGCCCCAACCTTTTGCGTGCATGCGGCGCTCAGGGATGACCTCTCGGTTAAAATGTGCCATCTTCTCCATTAACCATACATCTTGCATTACAACAGGACCACGCGGACCAGCAGTAATTGCATTTTCGTTATCGGCGACTGGTGCGCCGACTTCATTCGTGAGCTTTTCAAGTTTCTTCATAATAACACCTTCCTTTTAAATTTTATGTAATATCACGAGGATAATTACAGCGATAGAAACATTATGAGTATCCAAATATATGTACAGGATTTCGGTAACATGAGCATCCCGACTTTAGGCATTTTTCCCGCCCAAATCACAACAGGCAAATAGAATGCGAAACTCATTAGAATTGCTAACCACATTAGCCGAATCTGGGGGAAAGCATTTCTATAAATGAAAAAGAGTGCAGCAACAACGAGCCCTAGAATTAGGAATGGGATGTTGCGCCAAATCCCCCACAGATTATCCGCATCTTTTTGAGTCCATTTGTTCTGCGGCATTAGGCATAGCGCGATTCGTAAAATAACGTGAGTATAAATAATATACGATATGTATCCAATATTATCAGCTGGTAAAACTATTGTTCCAATCCACCATAGAAGCAAATAGAAAAAAGTCATGGTAATAGAGGTAATTTGCTTTCCTCGACCAAGAAAATATTGAATGCGATCCGACTTATTTGGTTTAGTAATATGTATTATCCGTGGGATTAAATGAAACGAATCACCGAAAGTTAATGTTAATGCAGCGATGCCTGCAATCATTCGTGCAGAATTGTTTGCAGAACTTATTATAAGTATGAGGCCGATTATCATTGCAATACCTAAATAAAGAAAATCAAATACGGCCTCTAAAACTCTAAAATTACGTTTCATTCTTTTTTCACCCCTTTGTTTTTCGGCCTTGAAACAAAAAGAATATGAGTTGTCACTGCCGATCCGATAACGGATAAAAGAATGAATGCCCATAATGCTCGCATTAGAACCATAGATATAATCAACATTCCCCATAACCAAATCAAGCTAATCAGAATTGTTTTTAACGATAGACCTTTTCTAGTATTATAATTCTCTATATGTTCGTTGAAGAATGGAATTTTCATAATCTTTGCCTTTATACGGGGGGACGAAGAACGACACGCAACAGAAACTCGAAAGAAAGGAGTCGTCGGCCAAATCGGCAAAACAACGCCAATGGCTCCTAATCCAAGAAAAACAAAGCCGATACTAGGCATTAAAATCTTCTTAAAACGCAACTTATCACTACCTTTTACAACTTGCTTATTAAGACTTATTACTAATAGTATACCATAAAGCTCTTAATTATCAATAGTAAAACGACTTAATATATAAAAATTCTACAAAAAAACTGCCTGAATGAGACAATCACTTCAGCCAGTTACATTTACCCTCATACTAATTGCCGCCAAATCGAATGATGAAAACGAATTTATTGAAAGGTGGATTGACACATATAACTGAAATAATTCACTAATAGGATACCTCAATGCGCTATATATTATACTTTGTTCAAGGAAAATGACTAGATTCAACATAAATTTGCCGATAAATATAAATAATACCGCAGGTTGACACTTTTTGCATTCATATTATGTTATAATGATTATAATATTGGAAGAATTTAATAAAATGCACAATATGACGTATCGAATGAAAGTAATTTAAAAGAAAAGGAAGGTATGAACTATGTTTATAGCACACAAAAAAGAAAACAGCGAAGAAACACATTTGCTTAAAGAGCATCTTGAGGAAACGGCGAAAATAGCGAGGATCTTTGCGGATAAATTTGACGCTGGAGAGAATGCATATATTGCTGGCTTGCTGCACGATTTAGGCAAGTATTCTCATGCATTTCAAGAAAGGATCAAAGGCAGTAATATACGGGTGGATCACTCTACCGCCGGCGCTCAGGAGGCAGTAAAAAGGTTTGATGCAATGGGGAAGATAATAGCATATTGCATTGGTGGGCATCATGGCGGACTACCTGATTGGGGATCTTTAAGTGATACCAGCATTACAGGTACGTTACGTGGCAAACTCCATAACGACAATATACATTCATACGATGGTTATAAAAACGAACTTACAGAGTTAGATCAACTAAAGAATTCCCAGCTGAAAATTAAACCGACGAATGGAATTGGATTTGCAATATCTTTCTATACTAGAATGCTTTATTCATGCCTCGTAGATGCTGATTTTCTTAATACGGAAGCATTCATGAGTGATAATAAAATAGAAAGGGGGCATAACGTACAACTGAAAGACCTACTAGAGGAACTGAATAAAAAGATTTCTAGCTTTGGTAATCCGACTAATCCGATTAATACTAAAAGAAATGAAATACTGAATTCGTGCATCGATAAAGCTAAATATGAAAGAGGCCTATTCTCATTAACGGTGCCAACTGGCGGGGGAAAAACTTTTTCATCTATGGCTTTTGCCTTGAATCATGCGAAAGAAAATAAAATGGATAGGATAATATATGTTATTCCATACACGAGTATTATTGAGCAGAATGCAGAAGAATTCAGGAAAGTATTCGGAGATGATGTTGTTCTAGAACATCATTCTAATTTTGATTTTGATGATAACGAAACAGAAAAATATAAAAAGTTAAAATTATCCTCCGAGAATTGGGATATCCCAATAATAGTAACCACAAACGTACAATTTTTCGAATCTTTATATGCAAACAAATCGTCCAGATGCAGAAAACTACACAATATAGTCAATAGCGTCATTATTTTCGATGAAGCGCAGATGTTGCCCTTAAACTTCCTCATACCATGCGTTAAGGCAATATCCGAATTGGTAACTAACTATAATTGTTCAGCAGTACTTTGCACAGCTACACAGCCTGCCCTAGATAATTTATTCCCGGAAGGAATGGAAGTTAAAGAGATATGTAATGATACTAAGGAACTCTACAACTTCTTTAAACGCACTTCAATTATAAAAAGAGGACCAATGGATGATGATAGTTTAGTAAAGGAAATCAATGAGCACAGACAGGTTCTATGCATTGTGGACACACGCAAACATGCATTCGATTTATATTCTTGTCTGGATGGCGATGATGTTTTCCACCTGTCTACATATATGTGTCCTCTAAACAGGAGGGAAACTATAGCCGAGATAAAAGACAGATTAGATAAAAATCTTCCTTGTAAAGTTATATCCACTTCGCTTATTGAGGCGGGCGTAGATATCGATTTTCCCATTGTATATAGGGCGATGGCGGGGCTTGATTCTATAATACAATCAGCTGGAAGATGTAATCGAGAGGGAAAGTTAAAAGATGATGAAGGTAGGAGCATTTTGGGTGAGGTTCATGTTTTTGAATCCGAGGTAAAATTATCAACAAGCTTCTCAGATATTACTAAAGGTATCATGAGAAGATTTGATGATGTTGCATCTTTAGATGCTATTCTAGCTTATTTCGAAGAGGTGCAATATAACTTGAGCAATAAAGGGCTTGATACTAAAAAAATTTATAACAAGATTGAAGAGCACGGAGACAAATTAGATTTTGAATTCAAGCAAATAGCCGATGAATTCAAGATAATCGATGACAATACCTATCCCATTATAATTCAGTATAATGAGAAAGCTAAAAAGTTAATTGAGAAACTCCGCGTAGAAGAATTCCACTCTAAGACCCTGCGGTCTTTACAACCATATACGGTAAATGTATATAAAAAGGAATATAACAATTTACTTGAATCGGGTAGGTTAAAACTGGTGGCGAATGAATTTGCAGTTTTGGCGGATGAGAATTCCTACAACAATGAAACAGGTATTAATATAGATTTGCAAATAGGTGTAGGCTTTTTTCGTTAAAAAAACTCTTCCCCCTCCTAAACCTAGGAGGGAGAAGAGAGATAGGCACAACCT
>CALLQQ010000072.1 GCA_938014915.1 uncultured Clostridia bacterium | reverse complement strand
TGTTGGATGTTTGCGACGGTCGGTTACGAGCCGATCTTCTTCACGGCGCTGGTCATCTCCAACATCGACCAGGGCATCTCTTCGCTGGCAGTCGCATTGAAGACCAAGAACAAGAACCTGAAGTCGACGGCGCTCTCCTGTGCGATCACGGCCGTTGTCGGCGGTGTGACATCAGCGGTGTTGATAGGAACTTAACTCCCTCACCACCAAGGAGCTTAATTATACTATTCAATGCGCCATCGGTAGTTATAAATCCATCTCCTAGTTGAAAGAAACGAACAAATATTAAGGCTATTGCAACTCCATTTATCATATATGGGAAGAAGATAAATCCTTTGAACACATTTGCAAGTTTCACTTTAGAACACACAATCGATGCTAGCAGAAGTGCTAGTGCAAGTTGGATAAACGAGCCGACAAGATAGTATATACTGTTAAGTAGCGGTTTAAAATATTCCGGCTGCGTGAATACAGTTACATAATTATTAAATCCCACAAAACTAGCATTTTTACTGAATTGCGTCCTATCCTGGAAGCTATAAATGAACATATTGGTTGCAGGTATATATGTTAATACGATTAGCAGTAGTAGAGGCACGAACATAAATATTATTGTCGTTATAATCCTCTGCACCTTATAGTTAGATAATGATCTTTTCAATGCTGATTCCGTTCTGCGTGGCATTGCTTTCGCATCTTTCTCCATATGAAACTCCTCTCAAAAATAAATGCTTGGAAGGTATCCCCTCCAAGCATTTATACACTATTATAGCTTAATCATTGCCGAGGATTTTGTCCCTTGTGGTTTTCCATTTTTCGTTTACATCAGCGGTAATTTTATTGTACTCATCTCTACCTTTTTTAGCGAATGCCGCCTCTGCTAGTTTAAATTTAAAGTTGTTCGCTGCATCGCCCCAAGGGTCAACTTCGGATTCTTTTGCTATCTTATCAAACATTCCTGTTAGCTCTTCTGGTGCAGGCTCTGCAACAATGAGTTTAACATTCAATTCATCAAATGATGATAGCAGTTCAGGCATGGGCTTACCTTTAACAACACTTATAAGTCCTTCTTTTTCAGCAAAGCCAGATTCTTCACAGAACCAGAATAGGAATGCTTTAGCCGCTTCAATATTCTTTGAATTCTTGTTTATACTCATTCCATAATCGTTCGCTGAAACGGAATAGATATCTCCATCAACTTTGTTTGGGAATGGCATATATCCAACAACTGCCGGATCAACCCCTGCTTGTTCCGCTGCTTCTTCGAATTGTGCAATCGCCCAAGACCCAAGCACCATTGCACCTATTTTTCCCTGTGCAAATGCTGTTTTTGATCCTTCCCAATCAGTTGTCGACGGATCACTTTCGTGCAGGTCGTCGTCGGAATAAATGTCATATAACATACCGTATACAGCATCATATGCGCTGCCGTCGTAAAATAGGTCTTCTTTTTCTGTAAGTAACCTATTCTCGTAATTCGCATCACCGGATGCCGAAACTACAAGACTCTGCCACTGTGCAATAGTCCAGCCGTCTTTATAATTTGTATAATAAGGAATGGCCGTTTCGATTTTAGCAATTTCCTTCAAACAGTCGATAAATTGCGCGGGTGTTTCTGGGAGTGCAGTTATGCCGGAATTTTCCCATCCTACTTTATTATAGAGTATGCCGGACGCCGTTCCACCATGTGCTAACCCATAGATCTTTCCATCTAGTTCAAAACCATCGACCCAATAATACTTCTCACTCATTTCAGCCTTATCGCCTAGTGGAACAAAGAAGTCAGCCAATTCCTCTTGTTTTACCGATTGAGGAGTCATTATTACATCGCCATAATCGTCATTCTTCATAATTGTTTGAATCTCATTACCATAATCAGTTATAGCTTGAAATTCGATTTTAACATCAGGATGAATCTTATTAAACTCTGCCGCCAATTTATCCATTGTGCCATCTTCCTGCCTATCAGTACGATGATGAATGAACTTAATTGTACCGGAAAGTTTGCTCTCCTCGTCCGTTGAGGCATTCGGCTCAGATGTGCTAGATTCCCCACCCGGTGGCGAAGGCTTTTCCTTACAACCGACTCCTACCAAGCCGAGCATTAAGACTGCGAGTATTAAAGCTAATGTTCTTTTCATATGTATCCTCCTTATAGTTTAGTTAAATATGCTTAACATAGTACAATTATAACACTTAATAACCTAAAGTCAATTAGTTAAGTTAAAAATGGCAATTTGCACATAATTCGCATCATTTAATTGTTAAATATCCATAAATATATAATTAATGTAATCGTTTAGATAGTTTGAATGTTTTTTGTGTGGCATCTTCATACCTATAACACACTATCACTACACTTGATTGATATTTCCATAATTTTTATGAAATCGATTAGTTAAATTAGCTTTCAATATATGTCGGCATTAATCGTTACATTATTTAAGTAAATCAATGTAACAAACTTCGTAAAATTAACCTAACTATATTGTTATGGATAAAGTGGGGCGATATACACATAATAATATCACTAAAATTGTGGGGTGA
>CALLQQ010000071.1 GCA_938014915.1 uncultured Clostridia bacterium | reverse complement strand
ATGTTGGTAAAAGTGCATTCGCGCCTCAGGGCGGAATGCATGTTGACGGCGTTCGAAAGAAGTCAATGTCATTCGAACATATCGAACCGGAAAGTGTCGGTAATACAAGAAATATCCTACTGTCAGAGGTATCGGGTAGAACTGCCATACTATCAAAATTAAATCAGGTCGACCCGACACTAACAAAAGAATCAAAGGAAACTCAGGAGCTAATCGACTTATTAAAAGACCTAGAATTCAAAGGATTTCAATTTGAGGCGGCAGAGGCAAGCTTTGAATTAATCGTGCTAAAGCATCTAAAGAAGTTTAAATCCTTCTTCGAGATTGAGCATTATAAAATCATAGGCGAGCGTCTAGAAAACGCTGATACCCAGCCATCTAATGCGCTGATAAAAGTTAAAGTAGGAGAAAGTTATGAGATAGCAGCGGCGGAAGGGCACGGACCAGTTAATGCGATAGATAAGGCGCTCCGCAAGGCGCTAGAACTGTTCTATCCATCGTTGAAAAAGGTTCGTCTAATAGACTATAAAGTTCGTGTGATGAATACGAATGCGGCAACAGCGGCAACGACACGAGTTCTGATAGAATCGACCGACGGTGAAGAAACATGGACAACAGTCGGTGCATCAGAAGATATCATAAGTGCGAGTGTTACGGCACTGCTGGATTCAATGGAATATAAGCTTTTTAAGGATAATGAGCAGGTAAAAGTAAGCTAAAATTGATAAAAAAGGAGAATTGAATTATGGGAATGACGATGACACAGAAAATTCTTGCTGCACATAGCGGATTAGAATCCGTTAAGGCGGGGCAGCTAATTAAAGCGAATCTTGATATGGTGCTTGGTAATGATATTACTTCACCAGTTGCAATTGATGAATTTAGGAAAGCGGATTTCAGCGGAGTGTTCGATAAGAATAAAATTTCTCTAGTAATGGACCATTTCACTCCGAACAAAGATATTAAGGCGGCTGAGCAATGCGCAAAATGTAGGAATTTCGCCGATGATATGGGCATTGTGAATTATTATGATGTTGGCGATATGGGAGTAGAACACGCACTCTTACCGGAAAAAGGTCTTGTAGGGCCTGGTGAATTAATCATCGGTGCCGATAGCCATACTTGTACCTATGGTGCGCTTGGTGCCTTTTCAACAGGAGTGGGTTCTACCGACATGGCGGCGGGAATGGCTACTGGTGAAGCATGGTTTAAGGTACCGTCCGCAATTCGATTCAACCTAACGGGGGAGCTAAATGAATGGGTAAGCGGTAAAGATGTAATTCTTCATATTATTGGTATGATCGGTGTTGACGGCGCTTTATATAAATCAATGGAGTACGGCGGCAGTGGGCTAAAGAACTTAACAATTGATGATAGGCTATGTATTGCTAATATGGCGATTGAAGCTGGTGCTAAGAATGGTATTTTCGAGTTTGATGAAATTACAAAGGAATATGTTGATGGCAGGGTAAACCGCGAATATAATACATATTCGCCCGATGAAGATGCCGAGTACGACAGGGTTATAGATATTGATCTATCTACCATTAAATCGACGGTGGCATTCCCGCATCTACCCGACAACACAAGAACTATTGATGAAGTCGGCGATGTGAAAATCGATCAAATTGTAATCGGCTCATGTACTAATGGTAGATACTCCGATTTAGAAATAGCGGCCCAAATCTTAAAAGGTAAAAAGGTTGCAAAAGGCGTCCGTGCCCTTATAATTCCCGCAACGCAGAAAATTTGGCGAAAAGCAATGAATGAGGGACTGTTCGACATCTTCCTAGATGCTGGCTGCGCTGTATCAACTCCGACTTGCGGACCTTGTCTTGGCGGTCATATGGGAATCCTAGCAGCTGGGGAGAGGGCTGTCGCAACGACGAATAGAAACTTCGTTGGTAGAATGGGTCACCCCACATCGGAAGTATATCTTGCAAGCCCAGCGATTGCAGCGGCAAGTGCGATAGCAGGCAAGATTAGCGATGTAAGCGATGTTCTTTAGAATGACTTTATATTATAGATAATGGAGGATTAAATATGAAAGCACATGGAATGGTACACAAATATGGCGATAATGTTGATACAGATGTAATCATACCAGCGAGGTATCTTACTACATCCGACCATAAGGAGCTTGCGCAGCATTGCATGGTTGATATTGATGCCGATTTCGTTAACAAGGTTAAAGATGGCGATATCATGGTGGCGGTAAATAACTTTGGATGCGGCTCATCTAGGGAGCATGCACCAATTGCAATTAAGGCGAGTGGGATTTCCTGCGTTATAGCGGCGACATTCGCAAGGATTTTCTACCGGAACGCTATCAATATCGGATTGCCGATTCTTGAATGTGTGGAAGCTGCTCAGAACATTAATGCCGGTGATGAAGTTGAAGTGGATTTCGACACTGGTGTAATTACGAATATTACAAAAGGCGAAAGCTATCAGGCGGAGCCTTTTCCAGACTTTATAAAAGAAATTATTGCAAAGAATGGACTACTGAATTCAGTTAAGGCATAGAACGGAGGAGTTAATTATGGAAAAAAATATTGTTTTAATCAAGGGCGACGGGATCGGTCCTGAAATTGTTGAGCAGGCTATCCTTGTTCTTGATAGAATTAGCGAAAAGTATTCGCATAAATTCAATTATACAGATGTATTGATGGGCGGCATTTCCATCGACACCCACGGTGTGCCACTAACTGAAGATGCACTTGAAACAGCTAAGAATAGCGATGCAGTTCTCCTCGGTGCGGTCGGGGGGCCAAAGTGGGAAACCCTCCCCGGGCATCTTCGCCCCGAAGCTGGGCTGCTTGCAATTCGCAAAGGTCTGGGGCTGTTCGCAAATTTACGTCCAGCGGTGCTATATCCGCAGTTGAAAGATGCTTGTCCTCTGCGTGAAGATATAATTTTAGATGGATTCGATATTATAATCATGCGTGAATTGACGGGCGGATTGTATTTTGGTGAGAGAAATACTGAAACTATCGACGGTGTTAGAACGGCATATGACACTTGCGTGTACGATGAAAATGAAATTCGCCGAATTGCAATTTCCGCATTTGAAATAGCAATGAAACGCACAAAGAAATTAACGAATGTCGATAAAGCGAATGTGCTGGATACATCACGGTTATGGCGTGAAGTTGTGCATGAAGTAGCGAAGGATTATCCAGAAGTTGAAGTTATTGATATGCTTGTTGACAATGCGGCAATGCAATTAGTTCGCAATCCTGCGCAGTTCGATGTAATGGTGATGGAGAATATGTTCGGTGACATCTTATCCGATGAGGCGAGCATGATTACTGGCTCAATCGGCATGTTATCGTCGGCTAGCCTAGGCGATACTAAGCTAGGATTATATGAGCCTAGTCATGGATCGGCGCCCGATATAGCAGGGCAGGATAAGGCTAATCCGCTTGCTACAATAATTTCAACTGCTATGATGCTCCGTTATTCGTTCGATATGGAGAATGAAGCACGTGATATTGAAAATGCTATTGATAAAGTACTTAGTGAGGGATATAGAACTGTCGACATTATGAACGATGGTTGCACATTAGTATCGTGTTCACAGATGGGCAGGAGAATTGTAGAAAATATCTAGGTATAAACATCTTATAAAAAATTACCAATAACATATTTACAAATGTAAATGGTTATGCTATAATATGAGTTGGCTGTAAAAGCTAATCCTCTTCATGGCTATGTGGAGTATGCCAATATGGAATCACCACTTCAGGAATGAAGATTTCCCATTGCTATGATGACGGACAAAATTAAAAGGGGTGAATATAGTGATTTTAAAGGAAGACAAAACCGCAATTATTGAGGAGTTTCGCCGTAATGAAAGCGATACAGGCTCACCAGAGGTGCAAATTGCGATTTTAACTAAGAGAATTAATGATCTTACTGAGCATCTAAAGGAGCATAAGAGGGATCACCATTCTCGTAGGGGCTTGCTTAAATTAGTCGGTCACAGGAGGAATCTGCTCAACTATCTAATGAAAAAAGATATCGAGCGTTACCGTGACATTATTGCTAAATTAGGCTTACGTAAGTAGTTCTGTTTGTTTGAAGGGCAGGGGCTTAAATAGCCTTTTGCCCTTTCACAAATTAGATAGGAAGTCATCAAAAAAATAGGGAAGCAGAACAATATTTAGCATTAAATCGTGTACTTAATTTTTAGGTATAGGATTTATTGCTAAATCTGCTTACCTAAATTATAGGAGGCATTTTATGTTCGAAAATTATAAGGAATTTAAGACACAGTTTGCTGGGAGGGAACTCACAGTTGAAACGGGCAAGACTTGCGGTCTGTCTAATGGTTCATGCTGGGTAAGATACGGCGAAACCGTCGTCATGTGTAATGTGACCGCCAGTACGAAGCCGAGAGACGGCATCGATTTCTTCCCGCTATCGGTGGATTATGAGGAGAAGCTATATTCAGTTGGGAAAATTCCCGGCTCATTTATGAAGCGTGAGGGTAGACCGTCGGAGAGTGCAATTCTAGCATCAAGACTTGTCGATCGCCCAATTCGCCCACTTTTCCCCGATGATATGCGCAATGACGTATCGGTAGTTATGACGGTACTAGCTGCTGATCCCGACACATCACCTGAAATTGTAGGAATGGTTGGCGCATCGATTGCAATTGCAATTTCCGATATTCCATGGGCGGGACCAGTCGGCGGTGTAAATGTAGGACTTGTGGACGGTGAAATTATCCTCAATCCAAATCTTGAGGAGCGTGCAGCATCGGATCTTCATTTAACTGTTGTATCCGGCGCCGAAAAAGTAGTCATGATTGAGGCGGGCGCTAATCAAGTAGACGAAAAAACAATGATGGAAGCAATTGAAAAAGGACACGAGGAAAACAAGAAGATTGTTAAATTCATCAATGAGATAGTCGAAGAAATCGGCAAGCCAAAGTTTGAATTTGAATCGCAAATTCCTGATGAAAAACTCTTTGAAGAAGTAAAAGAGTTTGCAATTGAGAAAGTCCGCCATGCACTTGATACTGACGATAAAACAGTTAGGGAAGCTCGCCTTAATCCAATTAAGGATGAAATTCATGAAAAATTCGATGAACTCTATCCAGAGAATACATCAATGATTGATGCGTGCATAGACGATCTACAAAAATATGTTGTTCGCAGATGGCTGCTAGAAGATGGCAAGCGTGTCGATGGGCGTGGATTAGATGAGATACGTCCACTAGCTAGTGAAGTTGGGATGTTGCCACGTGTGCACGGATCGGGAATATTCACAAGAGGGCAAACGCAAGTTCTAACCGTTGCTACACTTGGATCGGTTAGCGATTCACAGCGTATTGATGGCATAGATGAAGAAGATACTAAAAGATATATGCATCATTATAACTTCCCATCATATTCCGTTGGTGAAACTCGTCCAAGCAGGGGTCCCGGCAGGCGTGAAATAGGACACGGCGCATTAGCTGAAAAGGCGCTTGAGCCTGTAATTCCTTCGGTTGAGGATTTCCCCTATGCAATAAGACTCGTTTCAGAAGTTCTATCGTCGAATGGCTCAACATCGCAGGGTGCAATATGCGGCTCGACACTTGCGTTAATGGATGCAGGTGTTCCAATTAAGGCGCCAGTTGCTGGTATGTCATGCGGCCTAATATGTGAAGGCGATAGATGGATGACAATGATCGATATTCAAGGACTTGAGGACTTCTATGGCGATATGGACTTTAAAGTTGGCGGAACACATAATGGAATTACCGCTATTCAAGTAGATATTAAAATTGATGGTCTAACACTCGATATTATAGCTGAAGCGTTAGATAAAACACGCAAAGCTAGAATTCATATTTTAGATGACGTTATGCTAAAGGCTATCCCCGAATACAGAGAACAGGTAAATAAATGGGCACCGAAGATGCTCACTACTAAAGTACCTGCTGATAAGATAAGAGAAGTTATCGGTTCGGGAGGAAAAGTTATTCAAAAGCTATGCGCAGATTATGAAGTGAAAATCGATATTGACGATGAGGGTAATGTATTTGTGTCGGGAATTGATATGGAAAAAGCACAACTAGCAATACAAGTTATCGACACAATCGGCAATGATCCCGAAGTTGGCGCTATCTATAAAGGTAGAGTAGTCCGTGTGATGAATTTCGGCGCATTCGTAGAATTAGCACCGGGCAAGGACGGATTAGTTCACATATCGAAGCTTGATAATAAGCGTGTAGAAAAGGTCGAAGATATTGTTGATGTCGGCGATGAGATTTTTGTTAAGGTAATGGAAATTGACTCTCAAGGTAGAATCAATCTATCTAAGAAAGATGCCGACGCTGATATAGCAGCGAAAGCATAGAACCACTAATAAAACGGTGTCACTTAAAATAGTGACACCGTTTTTAATTCAGCAGAATCGAATTTTATCAGCTATTTTTCCGCTATATCCGCAATTTCCACCCCGGTATAATAATGCTTTAGGATTTCTTCATATGTTTTTCCACTCTCCGCCATTGCATTCGCCCCGTATTGGCTCATGCCGACACCATGACCATAGCCTTTAGTAGTGAATGTGAAGTCTTTGTCAGCATATGATACGTCGAAATTGGCGGAACGTAGTCCAAGCAATGCACGGAATTCATTCCCGGTGAATTCATCGTCGCCTGCTATAATTTTCGTAACAGTTCCCGAATATGATTTATCGGCGATTTTCAGCCAATCTGCTGGCTTTTCGGGTAGTTTAATATCTTTATTTTTAAGTTCAAGGATTTCCTTAAGCTCTGATTCTGGCACTACTTTTGTCGATACAAAATCGGGCGAATCCAAATCGCCCTCGCTTACGGCGGGCTTTAAGTAACTAATGTCGCTGCCCCAAATGACGGAGGCACTTTCAGTAATGCCGCTTGAAATAGAATGGAATGCGGCGCTAATCGGTGCATTATCATGTAGAATCACCTTGCCAAGCACGGAATCGACGACGGATTCCGCCTTATTATAGCTCTCTTCATATTTATCGCCATAGAATTCTTTAGCTTGCTCCTCGGTGAAGAAAGCTTGATATTTTTTAGGATCGTTGGAGAAATGCGCGCCGCTCAATTCCTCTGTTTGCATGATGCTCTCATTTTCCTTGAGTCTGAGTGCGTATGTGAATGCGGCTACCGCCTGTGCCTTGAGCGCCTCTTCATGGAAGCTAATAGGCATTTCCGCAAGGAGCGCACCAATTACATAGTCACGTGCCTCAATTTCGGTAACTTCCTCCGTCTGGGCATCAAGCACTTTGAATGGCTCTAAATTTCTAGTTACTGGTGCCTGAATTGGCTTTTTCCCTATCAGTGGAATTGCTGGCAATGTTACTAGCAACAAGGCGAAAATTGCAATGATGAACAAATATTTCTTCATAATCTATTCCTCCGTTTTATCTTTACCCGATGAAATCTGATTTTTTTCGATGCTTTAAACCCACTCCATCTATCAAAATGCAACTATTACAATAGGGAAATTCATTTAACTTAATATATTTGGAAAATTTACTTGACTTGTCAAGATGTTTAGTATATAATAATTCTATTAAAAGAAGAGGTGAGAATAAGTGAAGGATAAGACGCTAGATAGAATGGATACCTTTAAAATACTATGTGAGGAGTACAAGAAAAATAACTCAATTGATATTAACTTGTACGAAAAATTCGATGTTAAGAGGGGTTTACGCAATGCCGATGGTAGCGGTGTAATGGCGGGTATCACTAATATTTGCTGTGTTCATGGTTATGTAATCAGTGAAGGTGAAAAATTGCCAATCCCCGGCAAGCTTATTTATAGAGGTTATGATGTCGAAGATTTAGTTGAAGGATCTAGAAAAGATGATCGATATGGATTTGAGGAGACAGCATACCTTCTCTTATTCGGTAAGTTACCAAATCAGCAGGAATTAATTCAATTTAGGGAAATTGTATCCGAGTTCAGAGAATTACCAGAAAATTTTACTGAAGACGTTATAATTAAATTACCCTCCCCCAATATAATGAATAAACTATCCCATGCGATGCTATCACTATATACATATGACGATGAGCCAGAGAATAACAGTGTTATGAGTGAGATGATTAAATCCATTCATGCAATTTCTAAATTACCTGCTATAATGGTAGCGGCATATCAAGTTAAACGTAGGCTATATAATAATGAAAGCATGGTAATACACATTGTCAATAAAGAGGAGAGTCTAGCAGAAAGTATTCTATCAACATTGAGGGACGATAGAATATATACTCAGGAGGAGGCTAAGCTCCTTGATCTGTGCTTGATGTTACACGCTGAACACGGCGGTGGGAACAATTCAACATTTGCGTGTAGGGTGCTT
>CALLQQ010000070.1 GCA_938014915.1 uncultured Clostridia bacterium | reverse complement strand
GCCGTAATATAGCTTCAAAGGGGAAAATACGAGTGTATCGGTAACAAAAAAGGGCGGATTGCTATCATATATGATAAAAAGCAGGGAAGTGCTAGAGGAGAATATTTCCACCAAGGACGCAAAGAAAAAGGCGGAAGAATATCTTAAAGAGCTGGGAATTAAGAATATGAAGGCAACCTATCACGAAACACTGTATAATTCCTGCACAATAAATTTCGCCGCTATGGACGGTGATGTAACCCTATATACCGATCTGATTAAAGTCACTGTTGCACTAGATAATGGTGAAATACTGGGCTTTGACGCACGGGGGTATATAGTCAATCACCATGAAAGAAATTTAGAAAAGCCTAAAATTAGCGGAAAAGAGGCAAGGGAAAAGGTATCTTCGACGCTTGAAATCAAGGATAGCAAATTAGCATTAATCCCAACGCAGGGAATGAATGAAAAGCTGACCTATGAATTTAAATGCACGGATAAAGAGGGCAAGAACATTCTAGTTTATATTAATGCCATGAACGGTAAAGAAGAGCAAATTCTAATTCTCATTATTAGCGAAGATGGCGTGCTAACAGTATAAAAAGAACCGCACCATGAATTCATGGTGCGGTTTCTCTATATTTTCAAATGTTTTTGCAGGAATGTAATTGCTCCATCAATCCAAGCGCCGCAGTGAGGATCAACGAACATATCGTGCCATGCAGTCGTTTTATAGCAATCGGCTAGACCGTGCGGTCCTTCATCATAAATGTGCAGCTCACACGGCACTTTATTCTTAATGAGTGCACTAGCCATAACAAGCGAATTATGAGCTGGAACGAGATCGTCCGTTGCAGTATGCCAGATGAAAGTGGGCGGTGTATGTTCATTTACATATCTTTCTGCCGATAGTGACATTCGCCCCGACTTGCCTGCTTTTTCCCCTAGTAATATATCGAATGAGTCCTTATGCGGTGTAACGACGCCGCTTATTACAGGATAGCTAAGCACCGCCGCATCAGGACGCAGCATTCGTGGTGCGATACCTACATATCGATTGAGGAATTGTTCATTCCACATCGTGCTAATCGATGCGGCGAGGTGCCCGCCTGACGAGAAACCACAGACCGCAATTTTATTCGGATCAATAGAATATTCCTTATACCTCATGCGGATATTCGCAAGCGCCCATGCCGCATTGATTAGCGGTTGCGGGTGCTTTTTATTAACGGTGTAGGTGAGAACAAAGGCATTGAAGCCTTTGGCGAGGAATTGCATTGCAATTGGCTCCCCCTCCCGATCCGATACCATGGTATATCCACCGCCGGGGAAAATCAGAACTGCCGGCCTAGCCGAGCAGAATTCTAGTCCGGATATATTATCAAGCAAATATGCCTTGAGCATAACTGTTTTTCTCTCATTTAAATAAAATGTTTTTATGACCACGTTATCATGCCTTTCTGATTCAAGTTGTTATAGTTAGAAATACCGTGCGATTACATGGTATTTTAGACGTTGCGCATTGAAAGGGGCTTCTTGCGGTATCTTGCAAATTTAAATCCGAGCTGCTTTGCCACGAAATCGAAAATTTCCCTTGTCATTTGATATAGCTGTTCAATATCGTCCTCCCTAATATCGAGCGGATTATCGGGCGGATAACGTGTTTCAATATATAGGCGATTAAGTCGAACGCTCTTATCAAGCCACTTCGAGAAGCTACTATCAATTGCAATTGCCTGCTTGCATAGCCATGTTAAGTTATGACCATCTAAAAGGCGGTGAGTCTTATATAAAATATATGCCTTCAGCGACTTTTCGACGCACTGCTGACAATGGAATGCAGCGGCGAGATAGCATGGTTCATTCTCCATTAGAATTGCCGCACTAGCGATATCTATCCTAGAATGATATAGCCAATCGAAATAACGCTTACTATCGGTAGTCCTAGTTCGCCGTCTTGTCATATAGCACCACCCCCGACGCATTAACTTTTTCAGCAAAGGAATGCGGTATTTGCAACAACCTATCCCATTCATTTGGGGTATATATTATTATATCATATGGCATGCAGCAGTCAATACTTATATATATATCTTTTTCGAGTTGCTCCTTATCGGCAGTTTCTATCACCATGCATATCTTAAAGCTGGTGATTTCATTCTTGACATTTAGCTTATGACTGAACATGATTATTTTGTGCGGATCGTACTTCGCCACAATTTGGTCCGTCAATTCCCCGATAATTGGATTTGTCATCATATTATCCTCCCTCTCATTTAGCATAATATTAAAACATATAACTATACAACCAAAACGACATAATCTAGTCAATATGTTAAACATATAAAATCATTTTTTTATATCAACATCTTATACTATTATAGTTCATACTAAAACTCTTTGCAATAGATAAAAGCAAATGTATAGGCAACTTAGCCAAAAAAGTCGGCAAAGATACACAATATTCTACATAACTATTCTTTATACCCCCTTGTTATTTAAAATAGAACCTTTATAATATAGATGAGTAACAAGCAAAGAGCTTTTCTCAACTAAAAAAGGCATTTGTGAGAAAATAATGAACAAAAAAAGGTGGAACACCCTCCTTGTCAATTTAACACAGTTAGGTGGTAAACAATGTTTCAAGTAAAATGGTTATGGCAGAACATGAAGGGATATAGAGCAATGTATGTAACTGGTCTATTCCTAACAGTAGTGTGCAATATCCTTATATTAGCAAACCCAATTATCGGACAGCAAATTGTTGATATCTTCATTAAAAATGATAATGCTATTCAGAATTTGCAGGAGAAGCGGAGTCTGTTAATTCTGCTTTGCGTTGGGATGGTTGCATTCACTCTTTTTCGGACATTATTGCAGTACGGGACAAATTTATGTTATGAGAAATCATCTCAGGGACTAATATTCTCGTTAAGGACGCAACTATATGATAACATACAAAATCAAGATATGAAATACTATGACTCTAGCCGCACCGGTGATTTAATGACGAGAATGACAGGTGACCTAGATATGATTAGGCATTCGACGGCATGGATAGTTAAAACAATGCTTGAGTCGATATGCCTTTTTGCAGTGGCAATGGTATATTTTCTATCGATGGACGTGTTAATGACTTTAACCCTTATCGCAATAACTCCTTTCATTTTCATTGTGACTAGGCACTTCTCAAAGAGTGTACGACCGAAATATATTGACCTGCGTGAACGGTTATCGAATCTTAACTCCAATGCGCAGGAGAATATTGCGGCTAATAGGGTTGTAAAGGCATTCGCACGGGAGCAATATGAAATCGATAAGTTCGATAAAACAAATAAAGACTATTCAACAGCGAATAAAGAGGCAGCATTCGTATGGCTCAGATACCAGCCGTTCATTGAAACATCGGCTCAAGCACTATGGGTAGTCCATATGGTTGTCGGCGGTATATTTGTTATTAATGGCAGAATTACTTACGGTGAGTATGGCGCATTCGGCGCATTATTATGGACAATATCGAATCCGATTAGAAGGATTGGTATGTTAATAAACGATATGCAACGATTCTTCGCTAGCGTAACTAAAGTTATTGAAGTGTATTTTGCAAAGCCGAGCATCGTAAACGAGCATAATGAAATAGATAAGAGAAGATACAGCGGTAAAATCGAATTTAAGAATGTTAGCTTTAAATATGATGGTGCTGAAGTATTAAAGGACATATCTTTCACGGCGGAACCTGGCGAAACAATTGCCATTATGGGCAGCACAGGAGCAGGCAAAACTACGCTTGTTAACCTCATTCCACGATTCTACGACACAAGTCGGGGAGAAGTCCTTGTCGACGGTGTCAATGTTAAAAAGCTTGAACTTGATGAGCTACGTGGCAATATCGGAATGGCGACGCAAGATGTATTGCTATTCTCCGATACGATAGATGGCAATATTGCATACGGTGATATCGATTTACCGGAAGATGATGTGAAGAAATTCGCATCACTTGCATCGGCGGATTTCATCGAGAAAATGCCAAAGGGCTATCAGACGATTATCGGCGAGCGTGGAGTCGGTATATCGGGCGGGCAAAAGCAGCGTATCGCATTAGCGAGGGCGATGGCAATTCGTCCTGCTGTACTAATACTTGATGATACTACATCAGCGGTCGACCTTGAAACCGAACTTTATATTCAAAATAGCTTAAAAAACCTAGACTTCGAATGTACTAAATTCATCATAGCACAACGTGTTTCTGCAACTCAGCATGCTGATAAGATAATTATCTTAGAAGATGGCGAAATCTTAGAGATGGGCTCACATAAAGAGCTCATAGCGAAAAAAGGATATTACTACGAGATATTTAAATTGCAGAATGACGGAATAGCATAATTTATCCACTACTTAATTAGAGAATTCAAAGGAGGAAGGGGAGTATATAATGTCTAGAAATAGATATGACATTGATGAAACATTAGAATCACCCTTTGACTTATCGCACTTTAAAAGGGCGATGGTGTATATAAAGAAACATAAATGGGCAATGATTGCAGCTCTCATATTCAGCGCTGTTTCGGTAATTGTTTCACTCTTTACACCAATTATAATGCGGCACAGTATCGACGTAAGTGTGCCGAATAAAGATATACCACAGATAATACTACTTGGTATTTTAATGCTTGTTGCGATATTTGTGAGCGTAATGCTATCAAATGTACGCCAGCGTATAATGACAAGAGTCGGACAGGATATAATCTACGATATTAGGAAGGATCTATTCGCCCATTTGCAAAGGCTTCCTTTTCAATATTATGATGACCGCCCACAGGGGAAGATTTTGATTCGTGTTGTCAACTATGTAAATAGCGTATCAGATATGTTGTCAAATGGTCTTGTTAACTTCGTGCTTGAGATTTTCAACATTATATTTATTACGATATTTATGTTCTTTGTCGATGTGAAGCTATCACTTATTATCGTATCGGGCTTACCGGTTTTTGTTGGAATAATGTATTTGATGAAGAAATCCCAGCGCCGAGCATGGCAGGATGTATCTAATAAAAGTTCGAACCTTAATGCCTATATGCAGGAGAGTATTTCCGGTGTTCGTGTAACGCAACTGTTCACAAGGGAGAAAGAGAACTATACGATATTCGAGCGTCTGAGCATGTTATATAGAAAGGCATGGATGCGTGCAATCTATATTTCACATTCGATATTCGTTATTGTTGATACATTGCAAACGGCGATATTAGCATTAATTTATTTTGTCGGGCTATTAATAATCGGTCCCTCAACTACAACTTTTGGTACAATTCTTGCTATGAGCGGATACGCATCACGATTCTGGGAGCCGATAATGGGGCTATCGAATATATATAATAGCTTCATTAACAATATGGCATACCTAGAGAGAATTTTTGAAGCAATGGATGAACCGGTGACAGTCGACGATGCAGAAGATGCATATGAACTACCTGAGATTAAGGGCGATTTGTCATTTGAGAATGTAACATTTGGATATGAACCGGGAAAAGTTATTCTTGAAGATATGTCATTCGATGTTAAAGCAGGCGAAAGCATTGCACTTGTCGGACCGACAGGAGCGGGAAAGACAACGGTAGTAAATCTTATTTCCCGCTTTTATGATATACAGGGCGGTAAGATTACAATTGACGGTCATGATATATCGAAAGTCACATTGGAATCACTTAGAAAGCAAATGGGTATAATGTTGCAAGATAGCTTTATCTTTTCAGGCACTATCCTTGATAACATCAAGTACGGCAAGCTGGATGCAACAATGGAGGAAGTAATTCTAGCGTGTGAAACCGTGCGAGCGGACGAATTCATTAACGAGATGGAATATGGCTATGATACTGAAGTTAATGAGAGGGGTTCGGCACTTTCCGCTGGGCAACGTCAATTAGTTTCATTTGCACGGACATTGCTAAGCGATCCGAAAATACTTATTCTTGATGAGGCAACGTCATCTATTGACGCCAAGACGGAGAAATTGTTGCAAGAGGGATTACTGAAATTGCTAAAAGGAAGAACATCGTTCCTTATTGCACACAGGCTATCTACAATTAGGCATTGTGATAGAATAATGTTCATCAATGATAAGGGCATCACAGAATGTGGAACGCATGACGAATTAATTGCAAAACGCGGCGATTATTACAATCTATATAATTCTCAAAGGCAAGAAGTATAAAATAAATCCTCTAGGCAAGACTTTTTATAGTCTACCTAGAGGATTTTTTGCGATTAAATCTATTACTACAATACCATTGATATATCGAACACTTTAACAGAATGGGTTAATGCGCCTATCGAGATAAAATCCACGCCCGTTTTTGCAACGTCGGCAACATTGTCAATTGTGATATTGCCCGATGCCTCTAAGATGGCTCTGCCATTCGTGATTTCGACTGCCTTTGCCATAGTTTGATTATCCATATTATCGAGCATAATAACATCGGCGCCAGCATCTAATCCATGTTGAAGTTCGGTTAAATTCCTAGCTTCAACCTCAATTTTCACCATATGCCCAACTCTCTCCCTTAATGCTTTCACAGCGCCAATAATACCACCATAAGCATCGATGTGATTATCTTTGAGCATTGCAGCATCGGATAGGTTGAATCGGTGATTCCGCCCCCCGCCGGCAACTACCGCATATTTTTGCAATGCACGTAGTGAGGGGAGTGTCTTTCTTGTATCGCATATAGTAGCATTCGTGCCTTTGACGAGTTCTACATAAGCATTTGTTGCAGTGGCGATACCCGACATATGGCATAGAAGATTGAGGGCGGTGCGCTCTCCTTTAAGGAGCGACGCAGTCCTGCCGCTCAGGGTACCGATAATATCCCCTTTTGCAACACTATCTCCGTCAACTTTATTCATGCGTATAGTGATGTTATTATCGATTATTTCGAATACTCTAGAAAAAACATCGAGCCCAGCTAGAACACCATTGTCCTTTGCAATAATGCGGGCGGTTGTTTCTGCCGTTCCATCAATTAGATAATCTGTTGCGACATCAATGTAATTAATATCTTCACTTAATGCCCTTTTTATAATATCGTCGATATAGAATGTAGGTAGCTTCATCATTTCTCTCCTTTAAATTACTTCTTTTAAAACTAGATATGCAATAGTTGCTAGACTCCTTGCTTCAATATAATCGGGTGTTATAGCAAAACTGCCGTTGCACAGCATATCTTTTATTCCACATATCTCCTTAAATCCGATAGCAGCCTCATCACTACTTGGAATAACGAAATACGACCTTTGCATGATGTTCCGAATACGGGTTCGGATACCGACCATGATTTCTTCACCGTCATAATTTCCCTTACCCTCATAGGGAGAAACCACGGGTAAGCCATTCCTTGTACGTTTATTTATATCTAATGCAAGCTGCCTAGAGAATACAAGTGCCTCAAGAAGTGAATTGCTTGCAAGGCGATTATCGCCGTGAACGCCTGTATGAGAACATTCGCCAACGGCATATAGACCATCGATAGATGTTCTACCCCTGCCATCGACTTTTATGCCGCCCATGATATAATGCTGACAAGGGTAGATCGGGATTCTATCCGTTGTTAAATCGAATCCTTCTTTTTTTAGGCTTGTATATATCATTGGGAAGCGGCTTTTTAAGAATGTAGGATCTTTGTGCGAAATATCTAAATAGAAGTTATCGGAGCCAGTCTTCTCAGCCTCCAGCATGATTGATCGGGAAACAACATCACGTGGCGCAAGTTCAAGCCGATCATCATAATCCCCCATGAATCGCTCATAATTGCAATTGAGCAAATACGCACCCTCGCCCCTTACAGCCTCCGAAATGAGGAAACTCTCACGTGTATTTTTGTTTGCGAATGCTGTCGGATGGAATTGAATACAGCTCATATCTTGAATCTTTGCACCTAATGAATGTGCAAAGGCAATGCCGTCACCTGTTGCAATTGCAGAGTTCGTCGTATATTCATACACTCTGCCGATTCCGCCCGTTGCAAATACGACATAGGGGGCACTACGGCGGATATATTCATCATTATGCAGAATATCGACAGTGAATCCGCCCGTCACTTGCCTTATATCGCATAAAAATGCGTGTTCGATAACATCAATGTTGGGGCGGCTTTTCACCGCTAAAATTAACTTCGATACAATTTCACTACCGGTAGCATCCTTATAATGCACAACTCTATGGCGACTATGCCCACCCTCAAGAGTTAAATGCAATGTGCCGTCGGGATTTTTATCGAATTCAACACCGTATGTTATGAGATTATCTATATCGACTGGACCCTCTTCAACAAGTGTTTTTGTTGTGTCCGGGTTATTGCTGTATCCACCTGCTATTAAAGTATCACTCAGATGCAGATCGGTGCTATCGTTTTCCCTATCCATCACAGCGGCAATGCCCCCCTGAGCAAGTGCCGAATTGCATAGGCTAAGCTCCCTTTTAGATATAAGTAGTACATTTAATTTTGGATCGATATTCAGTGCCGAATACAGTCCTGCGATGCCCGTGCCGACAATAATTACGTCGTATATTCTATTCATTTTGCAGGCCCCTTTTTCATATAAAAATTGAGTAAATTTGTGCTACGTAAAATGATTATTCTTATTTAATTATACCATAATCGCCCCTATAATGCACGTATATTATCTACAAAGAATAGCGGTTTTCCCCCAATTACATATACATATCGCTAATAGTAAAAAACATTATCTTGACAAGCATAGCCAAGAAACATATTGTAATTGTTTATTTTTATGATATAATGTATGATTGTGAGGGCTAGCAATAGTGACTAAGACGAGGTGCGTTTAAATGATACAAAAACTAAAGGCATTTGAGCGAACATACACAGCATTGGTTAAGGCCTTTTTTATTTTATTAATGTTTGCGATATTTTACGGATTCTTTTTGTTCGATAGTGCCGAATTAAGGACGGAGCTTTTGCGTCTTTCTAGAGTTAGTGCTATTTTAACAATGACATTCCTAGTATTACATTTTAGTATGATTAGGATATATGGCGGATACAGTATTGGCGGCAAAGATACTAAGGAAACAATTCTTTCTATGATAGTTGCAGTTAGCATTACAGATATTGTTGCATTCTTACAACTCTGCGTAATGGAGAAGAGAATTGTTAACATAGCAATATTAGTTCTAGTAATGTTAGTGCAGTATCTTGCAATATGGATTATCACCTATTTTGCCAATATCGTATATTATAAGATTAATCCGCCAAAGAATTTACTCATCGTATATGGGAATCCGATTAAGTTAAACAGTATATTAATGAAGTTGCGCCATTATAAAAAGCGTTTTACGGTGGGGAGGGTTATGCATTTCTCCGCTGAGGAACTCCATCGTTCGATACGGGCGAGTGAGGCTGTGATGCTCATTGATGTTCCAAGCAGCAAGAAAGATTATATAATCGAGTATTGCTATAAGAGGGAAAAGCAGATATATTATACACCCGAATTAGCGGATATTTTAATCAATAATGCAGGACATGAATTAGTCGAGGATACGACAATGTTCTCATATGAGCATAGGGGACTAACACCATTACAAAAGGTACTTAAAAGGCTATGCGATATTGTAATTTCAGGTATAGGATTGATTGTATGCACGCCGATTATGATAGCGGAGGCAATAGCAATTAAGCTAGAAGATGGCGGCCCTGTGCTATTTAAGCAGGAGAGATCGACCATTAACGGGAGAACGTTTAAGGTGTGGAAGTTCCGTACGATGGTGGTCCACGCTGAAAAGCATGGAACGGCTGTTCTTGCAAGCGAGAATGACCCGAGAATTACAAAAGTGGGCGCATTTTTACGCAAGACGAGAATAGACGAATTACCGCAGTTATTCAATGTTTTTTTCGGCTCAATGAGTATTGTGGGACCACGTCCCGAACGTGATAGCATAGCGCAGCAATATTATAAGGATTTACCCGAATTTGAATATAGGCTCAAGGTAAAGGCTGGGCTCACTGGCTATGCCCAAATCCTGGGCAAATATAACACAACTCCTAAGGACAAGCTAGTTCTGGATTTACTTTATATCGAGAATTATTCACTCCGACTTGATTTTAAAATCATGTTCCAAACAGCAATTGTATTCCTCACTCCGGAGCGAACCGAAGGATTTAAGGAAACGGAGCGAACCAGCTTTAAAAAAGAGAAGAAAAGTAAAGATTAATAATTTTTAATACGAATATAATTCCGTATATTTCTATCTCATTCCTCCAATAATAGAACCAAGCTCTATTATTGGAGGATGAATATTATGCATGCAATCATCATGGCAGGTGGGCAAGGGAGCAGACTCCGCCCATTGACCTGCAATGTACCGAAGCCTTTGGCGCCGTTGTGCGGTCGCCCCGTTGTTGAATATATTATCGAACTCCTTATAAAACATGGATGCGAAAAGGCCGCTCTAACGCTGATGTATAAGGGTAAAGAAATTGAGAAGCATTTTGAAGATGGCAGATATAACGGACTTGAACTAGATTTTATATATGAGAATGAGCCGCTGGGGACTGCTGGCAGTGTAAAAAATGCCGCAAAATCTATGAGCGGTGATATTATCGTTATAAGTGCCGACGCAATGTGTGACTTTGACCTCGGTGCCGCATTGGAACAACATCGTAGGAATAAAGCCGATGCGACAATAATAGCGAAACGTGTTGAAGATCCCAGGGAATACGGGCTTATTAATATAGATGATGAGCAGAGAATTACCGGATTTTTAGAAAAGCCATCATATGCAAGTTGCATCACGGATCTTGCTAACACGGGAGTATATATTCTATCGCAGAAAGCACTATCGCTAATACCGGACAATAGATCGGTTGACTTTGCAATGGATATTTTCCCACTAATGCTAGAGAATAATATGCGGCTATACACCGTCGAGGAAAATGGATATTGGTGCGATATTGGCGACTTCCGCAGTTATATAAAATGCCAGAATGATATGCTTGGCAATCGTGTGAAATGCGATATAAGGGGGCATAAGAGCCTGGAGGGAATTATAACTAACGGCAATATAAATCTTGATGAAGTTAAGGTTAGCGGACCTGTTTATTTTGGGAGTGGCGTAAAAGTCGGCGCTGGCACCATAATCTCCCCGGGTAGTGTAATCGGTGACAATGTAACGATAGGAATGGGTAGCAAGATTCATTCAAGCATTATATTATCGGGATCGTATATCGGTGATAATGTTAGTTGCAATCATGCAGTTCTATGCGAAAATTCAAAACTCATGGGCGGCAGTGCCGTTTATGAGGGTGCTGTAATCGGTGAGGGTGCTTGTATTCATGAGAATTCCATAGTGGAAAAGGGCGTCAAACTATGGCCGTCAAAGCAGCTTCAGAGCGATTCGACCGCATCATACGATGTCAAATACGGCTATGCGCGCAACCTAATTTGCGATGAAGATGGGATATGCGGAGAAACTAATGCGGTTATAACGCCCGAAATCATGACAAGACTAGGTAGTTCGGCAGTTTCTCTATCCGAAAATAAAGTTGTCGGCATTTCCCATAACGGGGGGAACTGCGCCAATGCGCTCCATCTTGCGTTTGTTTCAGGAGTAATGGCGGCGGGCGGAACAGTATGGGACTATGGTGAATGTATCGAGTCAGAATTCGAATTTTCGGTGCGAAAGAGTAAAGTGCCAATTGCCGCCTATATCAATTCAGGTATATCGACGAATGTGCGATTTTTAGATAGGGGAGCAATGCCCCTAACGAGGAAGCAGGAGCGAAAGCTTGAGGGTTGTCTTAATAGAGCGGAATACGCAAAAGCTGCATATAATGAATTCGGCAATAAGGAAGATATGAGCAGTATACCTAAATTATATATAACTGAATTAGGGGAATTAGCTGGGCAGCGGATAACGGGATTAAAGGCGAATGTAAAATCGATTAATCCTAAAGTTAATGAATTGCTATCACCGATTTTAACTAGAATAAACGATCTAGACGGGGAGCGAATAGATCTCAACCTCTCAAGTAACGGAAAGAGGTTATCCGCATATACTAATAGAACGGGCTTAATTAGTCATGATAAATTAGTTCTAATTGCCTGTGAGTATTTTTTCAAACGCAGAATTGATGTAGCATTGCCGTATGATTTTCCATCGGCGGCGGATGAAGTCGCAAATTCGTATGGGGTGAATTTATATCGATATTATAGTTGCAGTTGTGATTCAAGCGATGAAAAGGCTAGGAATATTGCCCGTGAAAATGCATTTGTAACGGATGGGCTCATTCTATCCTTGATACTGCTCAACCACCTTAGCAATGAGGGAATTTCATTGGAAGATGCAGCTAGTAATCTACCCGAATTCCACAAAACTAATCGATTCATCACATTCGAATCCAGCCCACTTGCATTAATTAAATCCTTTGGCGATGTCGGCGGAACGATTAATGAAGGTGTGAGTATTCAGGATGAAAATGGCAGGGTGATAATCAGACCGCTAAAGACTGGACGAGGACTTTTGCTATATGCTGAGGCGGTTAATAGTGAGGTTGCCAGCGAGTTATGCGACGTGTATGAGAAAAAAATAAAGGGAATGCATCTTGACAGTTAGAAATTTAATGACTACAATAGTAGTATATGTGTTCGGAATTTTGCTGTTATGGTGGGAGGGAATCCTCCTACCATTGCAGTAACATAGATATTTTAGGCTATATTGTTCGGTTAATATACATAAAGCGGTAGGGGCGCATGATGATAGATTAAAGATCATGTGCAGTGGAACCTTCTTTTCCGATAATTATCCTTCGGTGATTTTGTTCGGAATTTAAAGAGGGTTTAGGATTTTATACCTTAATATCGGAAAAATACGGCTTTAATTTTAGAAACGAGGGAAAATAGTGTCAATAAAACAACCACAGAAAAACAATTCAAACGAGAAGATTAGAGGGAAATCACAGAACAAGCAGCAGACAGCTAATAAGGGTGGGAACAAAGTATCCACTAAAGAAAGAAACCAACCAGTAACTAATCGTAGCAAGCAGGGTAGAAATACTAATAAGAAGAAAATGCAAATTACGGGGCAGAATCAGCACAAGCAAAAAGCCGACGGATCGCAAACACCGAAGAAGGCAAGACCAATAACGCTTAAAAAGCAAAACAAACAAAGAAATAATCAGAGGAAAAAAGATATGACAAATCAAAAGAGAAAGACACCAATACGAATAATACCGCTAGGCGGACTCAATGAAGTAGGGAAGAATCTAACCTGCTTTGAATGTGGGAATGATATGATAATCGTCGATTGCGGACTTGCATTCCCCGATCCTGAGATGCTCGGCGTCGACCTAGTAATACCTGACTACACATATGTAGAGCGCAACAAACATAAGCTCAGGGGTATCGTATTAACACATGGGCATGAAGACCATATTGGCGGATTGCCATACTTCTTAAAGAGCATTAAGGCACCAATATATGGAACAAAATTGACAATAGGACTAGTAGAGGGTAAACTAAAAGAACACGGACTACTAAGGGATGCCACATTAAATGTTGTGACACAACGTCAAATAGTTAAACTCGGTTGCATGGCAGTTGAATTCATTAGAGTCAACCATTCAATACCCGATGCAATGGGGCTAGCGCTCCATACACCTGCTGGCGTAATTGTGCATACGGGCGACTTTAAAGTTGACTACACGCCGATTGAGGGCGGGGTAATTGACCTTGCTAGATTCGGCGAATTGGGAAATAAAGGCGTACTAGCATTGATGTCGGATTCAACAAATGCTGAGAGGGCCGGCACATCTATGACGGAACGCAAGGTAGGCGAAACATTTAAAAGCTTATTTAGCCGTGGTGAGGGCAAGAGGATTATAATTGCATCGTTCTCCTCAAATATTCATAGAGTGCAACAGATGGTTGATATGGCGGTAATGCACGGTAGGAAAATTGCCGTATCGGGAAGAAGCATGGTGAACGTCGTTGGCAAGGCAATAGAACTAGGATATCTAAAGGTGCCCGAGGGCATTTTAATTGATATGAAAACTGTCGGAAGATATTCGCCGGAGCAAATTGTTATTGTAACAACCGGCAGTCAAGGCGAGCCGATGTCGGCATTGACAAGAATGGCGATGAATGATCATAGGCAAGTTACAATTACACCTGAGGATATGATTATAATTTCCGCAACGCCGATCCCGGGTAATGAGAAATACGTCGGTAGAGTTGTCAATGGGTTGCTCAAGTTAGGCGCAGATGTAATATACGAATCAATGCATGAAGTCCATGTATCGGGACATGCCTGCCAAGATGAGCTAAAACTGATGCTATCTATAACTAAACCGAAATTCTTCATTCCTGTTCATGGTGAATATAAGCATCTTATTAAACATGCTACACTTGCAACCGAGATGGGAATACCCAAGGAGAATATTCTTCTAGGCGATAACGGGCAAGTGATTGAAATTGACGGTGTCGAGATGAAAGTTACAAATCAAGTCCCTGCAGGACGTGTTCTTGTGGATGGGCTGGGTGTAGGCGATGTTGGTTCGATTGTACTCCGTGACCGCAAGCATCTAGCTGAAGATGGTCTTATAATTGTTGTTGCGACAATGGATAACAATACGGGGAAAGTTGTCGCTGGGCCGGATATTGTATCAAGAGGATTTGTATATGTGAGGGAGTCCGAAGAATTAATGGTGAAGGCACGTCAAGTTCTAAGACGTGTGCTTGATGAATGTGCAGATAAGAATATTCGTGAATGGGGCTTGATTAAACAAAAAATGAGAGAGTCGCTATCCGAATTCATATACACTAAGACAAAGAGAAGACCGATGATATTACCAGTAATTATGGAAATTTAAGCATCGTCTTTAGGGGGGTAAGATGAAAGGGATCTTCAACAAAGATATTTTATTTAAGATAACGATATATGCATTGGCGGTGATCAGCCTAGCGCTGGCTGGGATGACCTATTTCACAAATAGGCTACTATTTATAATTTTAATGCCGATAGTGTCGATTCTTGTAATTGCTATCATTATAAAATATCATTTTGTAATGCTGAATATGCACAGGTATATCGTTCGCATGGATAGGGAGATTAACTTCCTAGAGAGGGAATCTTTATACGATCTTCCTATACCGGCATTAGTTATTAACGATGACCGCACAATTCTATGGTATAACAACAGCTGCCGCATGGATGTTCTAGATATGCTTGAAGCTTATGGAATGGATCTAGACATCATTACCGATATAAGCACGGAGAAACTCATCGCTGGTGGCGGGGCAGAGGTTAACTACAATGGGAGAAGCTATATACTCCATGCTAGGCAAACGGACAAAAGCATTGAGCAGGGATTAACGATAATATATTTCATTGACGTAACGGAATACAACGCATTATCACTTGAACACAAACTATCAAAACAAACAGTCGTGCTAATTGTAATAGATAATTATGAGGAAATATTAAAGAATGTTCGTGAAAGTGAAAAGGCATATGTCTATGGCGAAATAGAAAAAGTATTCGAGAAATTCATGGGCAAAACAACGGGCATAATCAGGAAGATTTCATCGGATCGGTTCATTGCTATTATCGAGGAGCGCCATTTAGATGAATTAATAGCAGGCAGATTTAAAATCCTTGACGATGCTAGAGCCGTAATGGTTGATAATCGAATGGGCGCAACACTATCGATCGGTGTTGGAAAAGGTGCAAAAACCCTTGTAGAAAGTGAACAGCTTGCTAAACAGGCGCTCGATATGGCGCTGGGCAGGGGCGGGGATCAGGCGGCGGTTAAGACGGCAAATGGATTCGAATTCTATGGTGGAATTTCACAAGGAATTGAAAAACAAACTAAAGTTAAGACACGAATAATCGCAACCGCCCTATCAGAATTGATGGAGGCAAGCGACCGAGTGTTGATAATGGGGCATAGATTCGGTGACCTTGATTCCCTAGGATCCGCAATTGGGCTTGTAAGAGTGGCGAGAAATATGGGGAAGGAAGCCTACATAGCAGTTGATATTGCAAAGAATCTAGCAACAACACTTATAAAAAGAATCGAAGAAAATGACGGCGCAGATATATTCCTACCCCCACATGCGGCGGCGGAACTTGTCACACGTGATACGCTGCTTATAATCGTAGATACACATAATCCGGACTTCCTAGAGAGTGAGCATCTTTATAATATTTGCGAACGTGTCGTTGTAATCGACCATCACCGCAAGATGGTAAATCACATTGACAAGGCTGTAATATTCCACCATGAGCCGTATGCATCGTCAGCGAGCGAAATGGTAACGGAACTTATTCAGTATTTTGGCGACAATGCGAAATTATCCCCAATTGAGGCGGAGGCATTGCTTGCTGGAATCACACTTGATACAAAGAATTTTGTAATGAAAACGGGCGTTAGAACATTTGAGGCTGCGGCGTTCCTAAGAAAAATTGGTGCCGATACTGTTGCCGTTAGAGCGCTATTTTCAAATTCGATAGACTCATATCAGAGAAAGACACGGCTTGTCGCCTCGTCGGAAATTTATCGAAAATGCGCCATTGCAAGCAGCGATTTTACATCGGAAGATTTGCAGATTGTTGCACCACAGGCTGCCGATGAATTGCTTGGAATTAGCGGAGTGCAGGCATCATTCGTGCTATATGAAGCCGACAACACGGCGCATATTTCCGCCCGTTCAATGGGGAAAATCAATGTGCAAGTTATTATGGAGAAACTTGGCGGCGGCGGACATCTTACAATGGCGGGTGCGCAGCTACAAGATGTTAATATAGAAAGTGCTAGGCAATCTTTGCTTGAAGCGATAGACGAATATTATGACAACTGAAATGGAGTGGTATAAATGAAAGTTATTTTATTAAAAGATGTAAAAGGATCGGGTAAAAAAGGCGATGTTGTAGATGTTGCCGACGGATATGCTAAGAACTTCCTACTCAAGAGAGGGCTCGCAGCCGTTGCCGATACAGCGAATCTAAATGAGCTGAAAGGGAAAAAAGAGGCTCAGCAGCGCAAGATTGATTTGCAGCGCAAAGAGGCAACCGACATCGCAAATGTGCTAAAGGGTAAAACTGTGACCGCATATGCTAAAGCGGGCGAGGGCGGAAAGTTATTCGGATCCGTCACAAGTAAAGAGGTAGCAAGCTTAATTGAGGAGCAACTAAAAGTAAAAGTAGATAGAAAGAAATTAACGCTGAGTGAGGATATTAAGGCATTTGGAACATATGAAGTTCAGGCGAAATTATTCGCTGGAATAACAACGAAGTTATATGTCAATGTAACGGAGCAGCAGTAGCAATCACACCATCTATCTAACTAAAGGGGAGAATTATCGTGCCGCAAATCGACACACTGGATCTAGCTATTGGCGATCTACCATATAGTCTTGAAGCCGAGCAATCCGTGCTTGGGGCGATTTTAATTGAGCCATCTTGCATGACGACGGTAATGGAATATCTAAGTCCCGAATGTTTCTATCGGCAGGAACATAGGGAGCTTTTTACCATACTTATTCGTATGTTTACGGCTGGTTCCCCCGTTGACGTCGTTACGGTGCTCAATGAGGCTATAAGGGATAAGGTATTCCCATCTAGCGAAGATGCAAAGATGTATCTTGTTACTTTAATGCAGCAGGTGCCATCGACCGCTAATACTGAACATTATTGCAAAATTGTAGAGGAGAAATTTTATTTACGCTCTTTAATTAATGCGGCAACCGATATTATGAAAACTGCCAACGAGGGCGAAGAAGATGCTAGGACACTACTTGATTTAGCAGAGCAAAGGATTTACGATATTCGCAAAGGTAAGGAATCCGACGGACTCACGAGAATTAATGAAATAATCGTTGAAACATACGACCATTTACATAAATTGAGCAGTGAGGATAAGGAAAAATATCAAGGGTTAAGAACGGGATTTTCCCTATTAGACGTTGTAATGTCCGGGCTAAACAAATCGGATTTAATCCTGCTAGCGGCAAGACCGGGAATGGGTAAAACAAGTTTTGCCATGAATCTTGTTACGAATGTAGCGAGGAAGTACGATAAGCAAGTTGCAGTTTTCTCACTTGAGATGTCAAAAGAGCAGCTTGTAACAAGAATGTTATCGTCGGAGGCATTAATTTCAAGCAATTCGTTGCGTACGGGAACAATTACTGCTGATGAATGGGTACGTCTTGCAAGTGCTGCGGATAATCTATCTAGAATGCAGATATATATCGACGATACAGCGGCAATAACAGTACCGCAAATGAAGGCAAAATTAAGACGTATGAAAGATTTAGGTCTAGTAGTGATTGACTACCTCCAATTGATGACTTCTGGAAGAAGAACTGAAAATCGTGTGCTTGAAATATCGGAAATGACGAGGAATTTAAAGATAATGGCGAAGGAGCTTGATGTTCCCGTGATTACATTATCGCAATTATCGAGAGCGCCGGAAATGCGTCAGGATCACCGCCCAGTCCTATCGGATTTGCGTGATTCTGGATCGATTGAGCAGGACGCCGATATAGTAATGTTTTTATATCGTGATGCCGTATATAATAAGGAAACTGAGGAAGCAAACATTGCTGAATGTATACTTGGCAAGAATCGCCACGGCGAAACGGGAAGTGTCAAGCTAGGTTGGGACGGGCAACATACAAGATTTATGAATTTGGAGCTGCATAGAGATGCTGGAAGCGACTAAAAAGACAGTCGAAAGCTATGGGATGCTATCCTATGGCGACAAAATCACAATAGCTTTATCGGGCGGCGCGGATAGCGTCGCCATGTTGCATATTCTGCTGGAATTGCGTGATGAATATGGATTATATCTTGATGTATGCCACATTCATCATAATCTTCGTGGTGAAGACGCCGATTCAGATGAGGAGTTTGTCCGACGAATTTGCAAGGAGCATGGACTTAAATGCAATGTGTTTTCGTTAGATATAGCGGCGCTATCTTCATATATGAAAATGGGCATCGAAGAATGTGGTAGAATTGCACGATATGCCTGCTTTAGTAAAATCGGCAGCAAAATTGCAACTGCGCATACTGCGTCGGACAATATTGAAACAATCCTGCATAATATCGCTAGGGGAACGGGGCTTGATGGATTATGCGGTATACCGCCCAGGCGAGAATTTTCATTTACTGAGGAGCAAGCATTGCTTGAAAGAAATGTACGCAAGCATAATCTGCTACTATCGGGGAATGATGAAATTTTCAATATTGATAGCTCACTTTATAAGGGCGAGCTGATTCGCCCACTCATTAACTGGTCGAGGGATGAGGTCGAGAATTATCTTAATAATAAAGGTGTAAAGTTTATCACAGATAAAAGCAATTTCGACACTTCATATAGGAGGAACCTTATTAGGCATGAGGTAGTTAGCGTTTTAAAAGAAATAAATCCATCACTGGAGAATTCAATTAGCAAAATGACAATATCGGTTACCGAGGATGCGAATTTACTGAATTCTATGGCACAAATTGCATATAATAAAGCTAAAACTAAGTCGGGTGGTCTTGAGATAAAAGCTTTAATGACCGAACCGCCTAGCATCATCAACCGTTGCATTATAATGTTGTTGTCGGAATACGATATTGAGCCGTCATACGATAGAGTGTCAATGATTCGCAATATGTTATCCGCCGACAGGGCAAAATTGTCGGTGAAGAGTGATTACTATGCAGTAGTATCGAGTGGCAATATTAGCATAATAAAGGAAACAAAGAGGGGAGTTAATCAGGATTTTGAATTGCCATTGAAGTTAGGTGAAACCGAGCTCCCTCATGGGAATAAAATACATTTCAAGCTAATCAAAAGTGAAGACTGGGAGCAATTTGAAAAAATTAATAAAAATTTATCATTCTCTTACCTTGATTATGATAAAATAACTGGTACAGTAGTTATTAGAAACCGCAGAAATGGCGATAGAATAAGGCTTGTTGGGAGAGGTGTCACACATAGGGTTAAGAAACTATTCGGCGATGTGCCGATTAAAGAGAGAGATAAAAGACTTATAATTGCTGATGCGCTGGGTGTTGTATATTTAGAGGGATTCGGCATAGCTGAGAGGGTTGAGCCGGATAGCAACACGGCGCATATTCTTGCGTTTTATATAGATAACACAATACAACATGGGAGAATATGATGAATAACGATATCGAAAAAGTTTTAATTACTGAAGAGGAAATAAAGGAAATAAATAAAAGACTCGGCAAGCAAATTAGTGAGGATTATAAGGGAAAAAATCTTCTTCTAGTTAGCGTGCTAAAAGGATCCATTGTTTTTATGGCGGATTTAATGAGGGAAATTAAAATACCATGTGAAATTGACTTCATGTGCGTTTCAAGCTATGGTAGCGGTGTAAAAACATCCGGAGTTGTTAAAATAATAAAGGATCTTGATATTAAGATTGAGGGGCGTGATGTTCTTATTGTTGAGGATATCCTCGACAGTGGACTTACGCTATCTTATATTACAGAGATTTTATCAGCTAGGAATCCGAATTCTATTAAGATTTGCACATTCCTAGATAAGCCGGAGCGAAGACAGGCGAATGTATATGCACATTATAAAGGTGTCGATATTCCCGACGCATTCGTTGTAGGGTACGGATTAGATTGCGATGAGATTTACAGGAATTTACCCTATGTCGGGGTAGTCAAGCCTTGTATATATGAATAGTATTATATAAAAATGGACATTAGTGCAGTCCGAAAAGTAAAGGAGCTGAATGAATGGTACCTAAAAGAAGCAAGAATATATTAATGTATGTGGCGATTGCAGCCGCAGCAATTTTAAGTGTTTATTTTCTATTTATGCTGTTAGATGAGGAACAGCCACCGCCTAAATACTCAGACATCATGGTTAAATTTGATAAGTTAGAGGTCAAGGAATATAATTTTGATTTAGGAACTGGCAAATTAGAAATATACTCCAAAGACTTTAATAAAGATGAGGCTAATAATTATAAAAAAAGTGGCGAAGTATATTATTCACTTAAAGATCCTAATGCAGAGGACAATGAAAACAACAGAGAATGGAAGAAGATAACATACAATGTCCCTAATGTATCGCTATTTCTAAATGATATTGAGGGATATCGTGTAAGATATAATGAAAATGTTGATAATCAACTCGGCAATTCCGATGATTATGTAGTGATTGATTATAAAAAGGTTGACAATAAAAAGTCATGGATTGCTAGCTTTTTACCATCATTCATTTTAATCGCAGTAATGATCGGTTTCTTCATGTTTATGATGCGTCAGGCAGGCGGCGGGGGCAAGATGTCGCAATTCGGCAAGGCGAATGTTAAGACGCAACCGCAAACAGGATCGAAGAAAACTTTTGATGATGTAGCAGGTGCAAAGGAAGAAAAAGAGGAATTGAGTGAAATTGTCGATTTCCTCAAAAATCCTAAGAAATATAATGAATTAGGTGCAAGAATTCCTAAAGGCGTCCTTCTTCTTGGACCGCCCGGTACTGGTAAAACCTTATTGGCGAAAGCTGTCGCTGGTGAAGCTAAGGCACCATTCTTCTCAATTAGCGGATCCGACTTTGTAGAGATGTTCGTCGGTGTCGGTGCATCGAGGGTTAGGGATTTATTTGAGCAAGCGAAAAAGAACTCACCATCAATAATCTTCATTGATGAGATTGACGCAGTTGGACGTCATAGAGGAGCTGGACTCGGCGGCGGGCATGACGAGAGGGAACAAACACTCAACCAATTACTAGTTGAGATGGATGGATTCTCAGGTAATGAAGGCATTATCGTAATTGCCGCCACGAACCGCAGAGATATTCTTGACCCGGCGCTACTGCGTCCAGGGCGATTCGATAGGCAGATTTTTGTCGGGCACCCCGATATTAAGGGCAGGGAAGAAATTCTCCTTGTTCATACTAAAGGCAAGCCCCTTGCGCCCGATGTCGATTTAAAGGTTATTGCCAGAACATCGGCAGGATTTACTGGTGCAGATCTTGAAAATCTAGTTAACGAGGCGGCACTTTCAGCAGCTAAAAATAACCGCAAGGCAATCACAAATGCGGATATGGAAGAAGCGACAATTAAAGTTGTCGCAGGTCCGGAGAAGAAATCTAAAGTTGTATCGGACAAGGAAAAGAAGCTAACCGCTTATCATGAGGCTGGTCACGCCATCACAACGTATTTCTGTGAAACGCAGGATAAAGTTCATCAGATTTCGATTATACCACGTGGCATGGCGGGCGGATTTACAATGTCGCTCCCCGAACACGATATCAGCTATCGTAGTAAGAAAGAAATGCAGGAGCAAATTGTCGTTCTGCTTGGCGGACGTGTTGCGGAGAAACTAATGCTTGATGATATATCGACTGGTGCGTCGAATGATATTGAGCGAGCAACGAGTATTGCAAGGAATATGGTTACACGATATGGATTCAGCGATAAGCTAGGTCCAATTGTATACGGGCAAGATTCAAATGAAGTATTCCTAGGTAAGGATTTCTCACAGAATAGGAATTATTCAGAGAATGTTGCAGCTGAAATTGATGCGGAAATTCGTGAAATTGTTGAGGATGCATATGAAACGGCGAAAGAAATTCTCTCTAAAAATAGAGAAACTCTCATAGTTGTTGCTGAATATTTGCTTACACATGAAAAAATCGACGGTGTTGATTTCGAGAAGCTCATGAAGGGCGAACTTGATGAAATTACCGATGATGAATTCAAGCAGGAGGCAAAGGAGCACGAGGACGAACTCAGCAACGAGAATCCGCAAGATATAGATTTAGATGAAGGCAAGAAAGAATAGGCTGAAATTAGATAAAAAAAAGAGGGCAATTTTGCCCTCTTTTTATATGTATGATTTTTTTAGTATCCCTCTTGAAGAACTAGCGATTCATCATTCTCAATCCAAGTTGACGTCATAATAGTTGTGTATTCGTCCTTTGTATTGCGAACAATGACGGTCTTAATTCCAGCATTGATGATTAATCGCTTACACATCAAGCACGGCTCAACTTCGCCGTACAATTCGCCAGTCTTAGCATCGTGGCAAGCGAGGTATATTGTGGCGCCGAGCATATCATTCCTTGCCGCATCAATAATGGCATTCGCCTCTGCATGGACTGAGCGGCACAATTCATATCGTTGCCCTTTCGGAGTGTTGAATTTCTCTCTAGTGCAATATCCTAAATCAGAACAATTCGCGCGTCCTCTGGGTGCACCAGAATACCCTGTCGAAATGATCTGATCGTTTTTTACAATTACAGCGCCAAAATTCCGCCTTAAACATGTACCACGTTCCAGAACTGTTTCAGCTATATCGAGATAGTAATTTATCTTGTCCCTTCTACTCAATGGGCTCATCCTTTCTTATTATGATTATTTTTAATTTAATGGTATAATAAGAATAGTATATGATATTAGCGGAGTAAATGCAAGCTTTTATGCTTGTAACTTTCTTCTTAAATTTTAATAGAGAGGTAAATTTTATGCAAGATATAGAGCTAACAAACATAAATGTGATAAAAAAGTTGCTTGGAAATGAGAATTTCCAGTTTTCAAAATCACTAGGGCAGAACTTTCTTATTAATCCATCGGTGGCACCTCGCATCGCAGAACTTGGCAATGCTAGCCCCGAATACGGCATAATAGAAATTGGCGCCGGCATCGGTGTACTTACGCACGAATTGGCAAAGCGTGCAGCTAAAGTTGTAACAATAGAGATAGATAAAAAGCTGATCCCAATACTTGATAAAACTTTAGCGGCACACGATAACGTAAAAGTAATAAATGCTGATATTATGAAGATAGATCTTCATCAGCTAATAGCCGATGAATTTGCGGGAATGCGTGTTGCAGTGTGCGCAAATTTGCCCTATTACATCACATCACCAATTATAATGAAGCTGCTTGAAGATGAGCTACCTATCGATAGTATTACCGTTATGGTGCAAAAGGAGGCGGCAGCAAGATTAACTGCCGAGCTTGGCACTAGGGAAGTTGGTGCGATAACGGTTGCAGTGCGATATTATAGCGAGCCAAAACTACTATTCAATGTATCGAACGGCAGTTTCATGCCAGCGCCGAAAGTGGATTCCAGTGTAATTCGCCTGGATATCCATGGGGGCATTGATGCCGATCTAGGGAGCATAAACGATGAAGTTAATCGTGATGATTTCTTCCGTGTTGTAAAAGCATCATTCGCACAACGAAGAAAAACACTGCTGAATTCGCTTTCGGCTGGGCTTGCAATAGAGAAGAAGGATGTCCGAGCAATATTAGAAAAAGCAGGAATACGTGAGAATCTGCGAGCTGAGCAGCTGACTATGGACGAATTCATAGAAATAGCCAAACAAATTTAATGCCGCCAAAATGTCGCCGCTATTCAATGTGATAGTGGCGACATTTTTTTATTGCAAAAGCCATGCAAGCATTTTCAGTGCAAAAATTATCTAAAAAAGGTGGTAATTCTACTACCGAATACGACATATTATATACCAATTAATGGTATATAATATATAAGATAAAAGCAAAGGCATATTAAAATAACTAGATTGTGGTGGTAAAGGATGTATAATCAGGATATTTACAGCGATATTAGAATGAATGCTGGCATGCGGCAAAATACACAGGAGATTAAAACTACAAGATTTCTGGCGATTGGGTTAATTTCCATGATATTATCGGGGAGTTCAATGATAGGCGAATTTTCGCCTTTTTCGATTGCATTTATGTCAAGTCTTAGCAGATTCGATTGTGTTGCTGCTTTCCTCGGATCTATGTTAGGGTATGCAGTGAGCGGCAATATCGGCAGCTCAATTGGGTATATATGCGCAATGCTTGCCATTCTCGCTATACGCACATTCGTATCGCACTTTTTCTCATTCAAGGGGTTAATCACGTGTCCGATTGTTGTTTGCTTGGTGATGTTCATCACTGGAATGATTACAACGAACACTGGTGGGTATTGGTACGATATAGCACTAATAATATGTGAGGCAATTCTTGCTGGCGCTATAACATATTTCCTACTATATAGCTATATGATTATTAGAGCGGGTATGCCGCTGAAATCCATGATGACTACTGAAATTGCCTCACTCGGTATGGTGGCAGGTCTATTCGTATGCGCATTGACGTCGTATGACTTCCTAATATTTAATCTTGGGCGAATAAGCGCAGTTTTGATAGTCATGCTTTGTGCGCATCATTATAAACATGTTGGCGGTGCGGTAGCTGGCATTATCGTCGCCGCTGGTGTGATGTTATCTTCTCCATCACTAGGAGCGGCAACATTGATGTTCGGGGTGGCAGGATTACTATCGGGATTGTTCCAGCCATTCGGCAGGGTGGCGCAGACGACGACATTCATATCGGTTAATGCAGTCGGCCTAATCGTATTAGGAGTGAATTCAGATACTATATTTGTATTATCGGATGTTTTTGTTGCGACGTCAATATTCGCATTACTACCGGATAAGGCGATTAATTTTTTCTTGCAAAGAAATAAGCTTGTTGTTAGATGCGAAACAGATGTTAGCGCCGCCATTTCTGAAAGATTAAATTTCGCCGCATCAACAATGGGCGGAGTTAAGAAATCCGTCGAGCAAGTTTCGCAGGCTTTAAGCAAGGATATAATGGGTGATTTCTCATGGATATATGAGAATGCAAGTGATAAGGCGTGTAAAACTTGCAAGCTGAATATGCGGTGCTGGCAAGAAAATTACGATACAACCGTGGGCGCCCTATCGGGACTAGTATCTCAATTCCGCAGTAAAAGCAGGTTGGATCTTGAGGACTTGCCCGATTATTTGCAATACTATTGTTGCAGACGGGAGAAGTTAATTAAAGAAATAAACTACTACCATGACGATTATTTGCTCAAAAAGCGTATGAATCGTAATCTTGCACAAATGCGGTGGCTATTGAGCGAACAGCTTGACAGTATGGAAAGTATCTTAATTGAAATGGGTGAAGACATAGCAGGGAAGAGATATATTGACGATAAAGCTAGCAAATCCGTTCAGAAAATTTTAGAGAGAGCGGGCATGACTAGTGCGAAAGCGTGTGCATCGAATGATTCTCACGGTAGAATGTGCATTGAGGCTTATGGCGATAAAAAGCCATCACTCAGCGACGAGAGAATTTGTTCACTAGTTTCAGATGAGTTGATGAGAGAATTCGAAATTCCGGAAATATATGAGCTTGACGATAGAGTGCGATTAATTATGCATCAAAGGGCATCTTATGAAGTTGAGTTCAAGGCATGCCAATATACAAGCACGAGGAGTGACGTATCGGGGGATAATTATGAATACTTCACTGATTCTAAAGGCTATGCCTATATATGTTTGTCCGATGGAATGGGCAGCGGTAAACGGGCCGCTATTGATTCGATGATGGTATGTGCATTAATGATGAAGCTACTGCGTGGGGGGGTGGGGATCGACGCAACTTTAAAGATTATAAATTCATCAATGATTGTTAAATCCAGCGAAGAGAGCTTCGCCACTATCGACTTATGCCGAATAGATTTATTCACGGGCAGGGCAGAATTATTTAAAGCAGGTGCGGCACCGACATATGTGAAAAAGGGCAAGAAGATAAGCCGATTCGAATCAACGTCGCTACCAATTGGGATGTTGCAAGGTGCCGAGGTGGAGAGTAGGCAGATAAGATTATCTGATAAAGATTATATTGTAATGATTTCTGACGGCGCTTGTGAAGGGGGAAATGAATGGATCGAGGAGGAACTTGCCGATTTAAAACCGGAATCGTCCGAGGAATTGGCTGGGCATATATCGTTAGAGGCAAAACTCCTAAGAAACAAAACTAACAATGATGATATAACGGTAATGGCAATAAGACTTAATAAAGTCGTTTAGATAATTATGACGAAAGTTTAAACGGCACTAAAACTCCTATACGAATTGTGCAAATATAGGCTCATACAAATAGTGATTTTAGACAAAGGATACAAAAAAGCTTGAATTTAGTAGAAAAATTTGCTACAATAAGATTAAATTAATAAAAAGGGGGGAGTTTTTTGATGTCAATATTGATTCCAGAAGAGTACGAACTGGATTTACATCTTTTCCATGACGGGAGCAGCCGCCGTGCATATGATTTTTTCGGTGCGCATGCGATTGAGAGGAATGGAGAGAAAGGTGTAGTTTTCCGTGTTTGGGCGCCGAAAGCACTCAGCGTTACACTCGTTGGTGATTTTAATGAATGGGACAATGCGGCTTCACCCATGAAGAAAATTAGCGACACAGGAATTTGGGAGGTATTTATAGCGGGGATTGAAAAGTTCGATATATACAAATATGCGATTAGAACACGCAGCGATGAAATTATACTAAAGGCGGATCCCTATGGCTTTCATATGGATACCAGACCCGATACAGCATCAAAATACTTTGATTTAGATGGGTACGAGTGGGAAGATGGCGAGTATATGCAAAGTAGGGCGGAGCAGAATATATACAAAAGTCCTGTTAACATATATGAGGTTGACATCGGCTCATGGAAAAAATACGATGATGGGAATTACTTCAGTTATATAAAATTCGCCGAGGAGCTAATTCCCTATGTCAAGGAGATGGGATATACACATATCGAGTTAATGCCGATAGCCGAATACCCCTATGATGGTTCGTGGGGATATCAGGTGATCGGGTATTATGCGCCAACTTCTAGATTCGGTACGCCGCATGATTTCATGAAGTTTGTCGATCGATGCCATCGGGAGGGGATTGGCGTTATCGTTGACTGGGTGCCGGCACATTTCCCAAAAGATGAGGCTGGATTATATGAATTCGACGGTGATTATTGTTACGAATATGCCGATAAAAACAAGCGTGAACATAAGTCATGGGGTACTAGAGTCTTTGATTACGGTAAAAGTGAAGTTCAGTCATTCTTAATTTCTAATGCTAACTTCTGGTTCGATAAATACCATATTGATGGTATTCGGGTCGATGCCGTCGCTTCAATGCTCTATCTTGATTATGATAGAGAAGATGGCGAATGGACACCGAATATATATGGCGGCAGGGAAAACCTTGAGGCAGTTTCTTTCCTTAAAAAGCTCAACGAAGCACTTTTCGCCGAGCATAAGGGGATAATGGTGATAGCGGAGGAATCAACGGCATGGCCACTTGTGACGAAGCCGACAGATGTCGGCGGTCTAGGATTCAACTTCAAGTGGAACATGGGCTGGATGAATGATATGCTCAGCTATATGCAGCTGGAACCAAAGTATAGAGAATATCATCATGATAAGCTAACGTTCTCATTTTACTATGCTTTTTCAGAGAATTATATTCTACCACTATCACATGATGAAGTTGTGCATGGTAAGGCATCTTTAATCGGTAAAATGAGCGGCGACTATGAGCAGAAATTCGCATCGTTGCGGGCATTCCTTGCTTATATGATGGCGCATCCTGGAAAGAAATTAATTTTCATGGGGCAGGAATTTGCCCAGTTCGCTGAATGGGACTATAAAGAGGCACTTGAATGGGATATGCTTGAATATCCTGCTCATAGAGAACTCCAAGAATATGTAAAGCACCTTAATACACTGTATCTAAACCAGTCACCACTATGGGAGAATGATAACTCGTGGGAGGGCTTTAAGTGGATAGCGCACGACGATTATAAGCAGAATGTTATTGTCTTTCGCAGGATTGATGATAGTGGCGACGAATTGATTATCGTTTGCAATTTCTCACCGAATAGGTACAGTGATTATAGGATAGGTGTCCCGTATGAGGGGGAATATATTGAGGTGCTGAACACTGATGATATTGCCTATGGTGGGGCGGGGATTTCAAACGGTGTCCTCATTTCGGAGCAGATCCAAATGCACGATAGTGAATGGTCAATTGAAATGACTATACCGCCGTTATCAGTACTTTACTTTAGTGTTGATAAGTCGGATAAGGATGAATTAATTACAAATATAATAGCTAAGGAGCAAGAAACCGCAGAAGAATAATTACTGTAATAAAACCAAATCTTGCATTGAAGTCATGATAAGGAGGATAATATGTTTGTAAAAAAGGAATGTGTTGCAATGCTGCTAGCTGGGGGGCAGGGTAGTAGATTGTATGCGTTAACGCAAGCGATGGCGAAACCGGCTGTTCCATACGGGGGGAAGTATCGTATAATAGACTTCCCATTATCGAACTGTGTTAATTCTGACATAGATACGGTAGGTGTCTTAACACAATATCAGCCACTTGCCTTAAATGATTATATTGGCAATGGTCAGCCGTGGGATTTAGATAGAATTCATGGGGGAGTACATATTTTACCGCCGTATCAAACGGCGCTCGGAGCGTCATGGTATAAGGGCACGGCGAATGCAATTTATCAGAACATGAGCTTTATAGAAAGATATAGTCCCGAGTATGTAATAATTTTATCGGGCGATCATATATATAAGATGGATTATTCAAAGATGCTCACATTCCATAAGGAGAAAAATGCCGATTGCACGATCGCAGTGCTAGAAGTACCAATGGAGGAAGCATCACGTTTTGGGATAATGAGTGAAGATGACGATAACCGCATTTTCGACTTTACGGAGAAACCCGCAGAGCCATCAAGCAATCTTGCTTCAATGGGGGTATATATTTTCACATGGGATAAATTGAAGAAATATCTTATTGAGAATGAAGAAGATGAGAGTGCATCAAAGGACTTTGGTAAGAATATTATACCTGCAATGCTTGATGACGGGCAAAATCTTTTTGCTTATCACTTCACCGGGTATTGGAAAGATGTCGGCACTATCGATAGCCTATGGGAGGCTAATATGGATTTGCTCGATCCGAATATTCCATTAGATTTATACGATGCTAAATGGCGGATCTATTCAAGGAATCCTGTCATGCCGCCGCACTATATCGGGCTTGAGGCGCAGGTGCAGAATTCCATGATAGCGGAGGGATGCAATATTGATGGAATAGTTGACTTCTCGGTTATTTTCTCCGGTGTAACAATAGAGGAGGGCGCAGTTGTTAGGGATAGCATTGTAATGCCCAATACTACTATAAAAAAAGGCGCAAAAGTAGAATATGCGATAGTGGGGCAGGATTGCATAGTGGGGGAAGATGCCTCAATCGGGGTACGACCCGAATTAATGGAAGATAAGAGCAAGTGGGGAGTGGCGGTTATAGGACATGACATTAAAATTAACAGCGGTTCAGTCATTAAACCAAAACAAATTATTGATACAGATATATAAGGAGGACTATCTATGCCAACGATGGGGAATGTTCTAGGGCTAATTTTTGCAAATATGCATGACGGGGCAATACATGATTTAACTAAAGTACGCACGATGGGATCTGTGCCCTTTGGTGGGAGATATAGATTTATCGACTTCACGCTTTCCAATATGGTCAATTCAGGAATATCGGAAATTGGGGTAATAACTAAGGCGAATTATCAATCACTAATAGACCATCTAGGTTCGGGGAGAGAATGGGACCTCACCCGTAAAAAAGGTGGATTACATATATTACCGCCCTATGGGCAAGTAGGGAGTGGAATGTATCGAGGGCGATTAGAAGCACTCGGCGGTGTGATAAATTTCATTCGCCATTCCAGCGCCGAATATGTAATACTATCGGACTGTGATGTTATTGCTAGTATGAACTTTAAGGAAATTATAAAAGCGCATGAGGAGAGTGGCGCCGATATTACAACGGTCTACTCTAAAACTTATTATAATTCGTCGGATAATTCATCTAAAACAGTGCTGAATTTAGATGAAAATAATATCGTGCGTGAAGTGCTAATTAATCCGAGCATTACAGGACTGAGTAATGTGAGCCTTAATATCTTTATTTTGGAGAAAAAGTTCCTAGAAACAATTGTTGCCGATGCAATTGCACGTAATCTTTATAGCTTTGAAGTTGATATTTTGCAGCACAAAATTAACGAATTCGATATACGTGGATATGAGCATAATGGGCATCTTAGCCAGATTGATTCAATGCTAGAATTTTACGAGGCTAATATGAATCTACTAAGGCCCGATATTAGGCAGGAGTTATTTTCGACGTACGCACCAATTTATACAAAAATTCGTGATGAGTCACCAGCTAAATATGGAATCAACTCTTCAGTCAAGAATTCGCTAATCGCCGATGGTTGTATCATAGAGGGCGAAGTAGAAAATTCAATCCTATTTAGGGGAGTAATTGTGAATAAAGGTGCGACGATAAGGAATTCAATAATTATGCAAGGTACGGAAGTTGGCGGCGAGGCAAACATCGACCATGTTATTACCGATAAAAATGTAATAATCGGGGATAGCAGAATGTTATCGGGATCACCTCAATATCCTGTTTTCATAGGAAAAAAGGCAGTAGTTTAACGGAAATTATATAGATATAAGTAAAAATGCAAAGGTGGAACAAGGAGGATGGAAAATGAAGATTTTATATGTATCGAGTGAAGCATTGCCATTTGCTGCATCGGGGGGGCTAGCAGATGTTGCCGGCTCATTGCCAAAGGCACTGGTGAGTGAGGGGCAGGATTGCCGTGTTGTAATGCCCTTATATGGTGATATTTCACCAAAATGGCGGGAAAAGATGACGTATCTGACGAATTTCACTGTCGATGTTGCATGGCGCAAGCAATATTGCGGCGTGTTCACGATTAAGGTAAAAGGCGTTACATATTATCTGCTTGACAATGAATATTATTTTCTTCGTGATGGTCTATATGGCTTCTATGACGATGCGGAGCGGTTTGCCTTCTTCTCACGTGCCGTATTGGAGATGCTCAGCTTTATTGATTTTTGCCCTGATATAATCCACTCTAACGACTGGCAATCCGCTCTTGTTCCAGTTTATTATGATGTATTTTATCGGTTTAAAGAATATTATGAGGACATAAAAACAGTGTTCACTATCCATAATATACAGTATCAAGGGAAATATGGCATGGAATTGCTGGGCGATATACTCGGTATTCCACTCTACTATGCACATTTGCTTGAATATGACGGTGCTATTAATTTTATGAAAGGCGCCATCGAAATTGCCGATAAAGTTACAACAGTTAGCCCGTCATATGCGCTAGAAATTCTCGACCCGTGGTATGCACATGGTCTGGATAGAATTCTGCGTAATAAGCAGTATAAGACTTGTGGCTTCCTCAATGGGATCGATGTGCAGGAATATAATCCTGCTACCGACCCGAATATATATGAGAATTTCAGCGTCAATAATAAAAAAGGCAAGGCAGTATGCAAACAGGAATTGCTAAAGGAATTATCTATCCCACAGGGGAAAGAGCCAGTAATAGGAATCGTCACAAGACTCACCGCTCATAAAGGTCTTGACTTGATAAAAGAAGTTTTTGATGATATTATTGATTTAGGATTTAAGGTAGTTGTTCTTGGTTCGGGCGATAAGGAATATGAAGATTTTTTCAGATTTATGCAGGGGAAATATCCCGACAAAGTCAGCGTTACAATTGGCTTCATCCCTATTCTAGCTAGGAAGATTTATGCTGGAGTGGATATGTTCCTAATGCCATCGAAATCAGAGCCATGCGGACTTGCTCAGATGGTATCCCTCAGATACGGCACAATTCCAATAGTGAGGGAAACGGGCGGACTGCGTGATAGCATCAAGGATAGCGGTGGCAAAGGTGGGAATGGTTTCACATTCCAAACATATAATAGCTATGATATGCTTGATGCAATTCGCCGTGCTAAGGCGGTATATGATAATAGGTTAAGATGGGGCAAACTTACTAGCAATGCGCTCAGGAGTGACTTCAGCTGGAGTAAATCCGCAAAGCTATATATAGGTCTATATGAGGAAATTGCCCCGAATAGTCAACTTGCAACAACATTATAAATACAGCAACACCATATTGGAAGGAGAAACAATGCCAGCAACAAATAAAGAATTCATTTCAACATATGCAAAGGAGAGGTTTAATCCTGCTTTTGCACAACCGCATAATATTAAAATTGTAGATATTGCTCATGCCCTTGCATATGTATGCAGGGGCAACGGGCATTTAAGAACGTTTTATTCGGTCGCTCAACATTGCATTAATTGCGCAAAAGAGGCAAAGGCTAGGAAGTATTCTGTAAAAGTGCAATTTGCGTGCTTAATGCACGATGCGTCGGAGGCATATCTTAGCGACATCACTCGACCGCTCAAGCTCCGCTTGCAAAATTATATTGATATAGAAAGAGAACTCCAAGCGACGATTTTTAAAGCATTCGGCATAGAGGATTTAACCCCGTTAGAAAAGAAGCAAATTGAGGATATTGATGATGCAATGTTATATTATGAATTCCTTGAACTTCACGGGGATAGGCTATTCGAAGAAGAACCAAAATTACTGATTGAAGTGGATCTTGAAGAACATTATTTTACGGTGATGGAGGAGGAATTCCTACATCTATTCGACAAATTATATACGCAGATGATTGGCGATTAGGTGGCGGTAGGGTGCACCTCTTTTTTTATTTATCCTATGTTTGAAATATGTAGAATGATGCTTGAAATATGAAGAAAAATAGTGTAGTATATATATTAATAGCCTTTTGACAACATGGGATAGGAGTGATTTTAATGGGAAAAGATAAGACGAAAGACAATTCGATAATGCCAACAATAATCACGATAGTTATTGCAATTGTTGCAGTAGCCACAGTCTTATATGCATATATTACGGGCGCATTCGGGAATACGGGCAGCGATGGATTCGTGCCCACGCAGGAACACAAGGCAGAGATTGAGAATAACAGTAAAGAATTGCTTGATAGAAATTATGAAACATATATGTTATTCTATCAATATGGGCTACCTATCGGTGAAGATAATGAGTCCGATGATGAAATTTACGATAGAACGCCGGAAGATGGTGTTTATGTTGTGAATTCTGATAAATATAAGACTTATGAAGATGTCGAGAACCTCTTAAAAGATACTTTTGCTCAGGGAACGGTCAGAAGATTACTTGAAAAAGGACAGGGAAAAGGACAAATATACTACGACAAAGATGGCAAATTAGGAATGAAGATTGCCAATTTTGAAAAGCACGACTATAACAAGAATTGGAACAATATCACAATTGAATACGATGAAATTGCAGAATTCTCCGTTAAATTAATAGTGCATTTAAGTCCCGAAGATGACGATAATGAAAGTGTTAAATCAACCGTAGAAGGATATATGGTGAAAATAAACGATAAATGGGTACTTGAGGATTTAATATATTAATTATGATAGTATTAATCTAAATTTAATAGATAATTACTATGTATCACATTAAAATATAGTATAGTTATCTAATATAATGAAATAGAAAGTATTCCCACATATCTCATCATGAACGCTAAAGACTGAGCAGCTCTATCAATGGACAGGCCTATCTCAACGATCGGGGATGTGAAAATTGTGGAAAAAAACGAAATCAAATTCGCTTAAATATATCGTATATATCGGGCATTTCGCAACTATAATGATAGTTCCGATTTTGCTATGCGTCTACATTGCAATATATTTGCAAAAGAGATTCGGGTTAGGCACATGGATAGTCGGCATTGGTATAGCATTGGGCCTATTACTTATGATAAGTAATTTTGTAGGATTCGTTCGCCAGGTGCTAAGTGAAACGGATAAGGAGCATCGCAGAAAGTGAGATTCTTTAAAAGGAATATTGCTACCGATGAGTTGATAGGCTTCATATGGTGGTATATTGCATTCGATTTTGCTGTAATGCTTGGCTTCTTCCTTGCGGGGAAGATGGCATTCAGCGTTCCGCTCGGTCTAATTGGCGGGTCATTATTTTCAGCGCTCAATTTTCACCTATTAGGAATGGCAGTTGAGAAATCGGTAAAAAAAGAACCCGATAAGGCAAGTTCATTTATGAAAATAAGTTATTTTTTAAGGTATGCATTGATGGCGGTAGTTTTATTTGCTGGGGCAAAATCGGGATATTTCAATATAATTTGCCTGATTATACCACTTATATACCCTAGAATTATAGTTACATTTAAATATATTAGGAAAGGCGGCAACAAGTAATGAATGGTCCTAAATTAATATTCGAATTACCTTTTGGAATTAATATTACGGAGACAGTATTCCTATCATGGTGCATTATCATTGTCGTTGCCCTGCTTTTATTATATCTTACACATGATATGGAGAAAATCCCCACGAAAAAAAGGCAAGTAATTGCCGAATGGATTGTGGAGGTAGTGAATAATCTTGTAAAAGAGAATATGGGCGAAAAATTCATGGGCTTTGCACCGTATATCGCCGCTCTATTCACATATTCCATTTTTGGCAGTTTAATCGGGCTGATTGGACTTCGCCCCGTGACGGCGGATATAAATACTACTGCTACTTGGGCAGTTACAACGGCATTAATGGTGCAGATAGTTAAAATTCGCACAAGCGGATTCGGCGGCTATCTAAAAGGATTCGCCGAGCCCGTCGCCGCTATTACGCCGCTGAATATAATATCGGAATTTTCTACTCCAGTATCGATGGCGTTCCGTCATTTTGGTAATATCGCAGCTGGAATGGTGATTTCATCCCTAATTTATATGGGACTAGGATCTCTCAGCGCGCTACTGCATCTACCGATTCCACTATTACAAGTGGGATTACCGGCGGTACTGTCATTATATTTCGATATATTTTCAGGATTTATGCAAGCATATATATTCTGTATGCTAACAATGGTATTTGTCAGCTCTGCGGCTGAGTAAGTGCAAGATGTCGGTAGAATACGGCTAATAACTGGTGAGAACAAATGATTTAAAGTGCCGAATATTCCCGATATATAATAGAAAAAATTTAGTAAACATAGGAGGATTATATTATGGAATTAGCAAGAGCAATTATCCTTGGAGCATCAGCAATTGGAGCGGGACTAGCAATGATAGCAGGAATTGGGCCTGGTATAGGACAAGGTTTTGCTGCTGGTAAGGCAGCGGAAGCTGTCGGTAGACAGCCGGAGGCATCGGGCGATATTATGAGAACAATGCTAATCGGTTGTGCGGTTGCCGAGTCAACTGGTATTTACGGATTCGTTGTAGCGATTATTCTGCTATTTATCAATCCGCTAATTGGTATGCTGTAAACAATTTTCGTCTAGTAATACTATCAAATTCGGGAGGTAAAGATGCAAATTCTAGATTTAATACCCTCTCTTTTTCCAATAGCAGCAAGTGATAATTCCGGCTTTACACCATTTATCACGATAGAGCTGGGCACGATTATATTTGTCCTACTAAACCTATTAATCATCTATATTCTGTTTAAGAAGTTCTTGTTTGAACGGGTGCAAAAGATACTTGATGCTAGGCAAAATGATGTGCAGGCAATGTATACCGATGCTGAAACAGCAAAGGAAAATGCGCTATCGATTGAGGCTGATTATACGAACAAACTTTCTCAAGCTAAAGATGAGGCTAACGAACTTGTCCGTAGTGCGACTACACGTGCCGAGATGAGGAGCGAGGAGATCGTAAATGAGGCTAAAATGCAAGCGAGTCATATAAAAAAGAGAGCGGAAGAAGATATTGAACGTGAGAAAAAGCGGGCAATAAATGAAATAAAAGATGATATCTCTGATATTGCGATAGAGGCTGCTGCAAAAATTGCTGGAAAGGAAATTAATGCCGACGATCAGGAAAAATTGATTGAAGAATTTATTTCTATGTAGAGCGTAATCGGTTGGAGGGGACGAATTGGCAGGAATAATCGGAAAAAATTACGGGAGTGCCCTATTCTCCATTGCAATTGATGAGGGGAAGCAAGAGGAGATTCTTGGGGAACTCACCACTATTAATGATATTCTAAATGAGAATAGTGACTTCAAAAAAATGCTGAACACTCCATCAATAACTATGAAGGAAAAGATACAGGTACTTTCATCCGTCTTTGAAGGGCGAATTGACGAAAATACCTATAATTTTTTATGCCTTTTAACCGAAAAAGGCAGGATTCTTTATTTAAATGAAATTACCGATGAATATCGCGGACTTTATAATAACTATTATAACCTTACCGAAGTAAGGGTTACTACCGTTATTCCACTAAGCGATGAATTAAGGGCAAAAGTTATTAAAAAGCTTGAAACTATCACGGGTAAAAATGTAACGATTATTGAGGAAATTGACGCTGATATTATTGGTGGAATAATCGTAAATTATGACAATACTCAAATTGACGCAAGTGTCAAAACTAAATTAGATGGGCTGCGTGCCGAGATACGGGGTATGGTAGTATAGGGCACGATTATCCGCACGAAGGAAAGGATTGATAATCACATGGATTTACGTCCGGAAGAAATAACAAATATCATAAAACAACAAATTAAAGATTACGGCGCTAAAATCGAGATGACCGACATCGGCACTGTTGTTACCGTCGGTGATGGTATAGTGAGAATTCACGGGCTTGAAAAATGCATGCTTAACGAACTCCTAGTGTTTGAGGGCGGGGAAAAGGCTATTGCCCTAAACTTGGAGCAGGATTTTGTCGGTGCTGTAATGCTAGGTTCCGATGCGGATGTAAAAGAAGGCGATACAGTCAAGCGAACAGGAACAATTGTGTCCGTTCCCGTTGGTGAAGATATGTTAGGACGTGTAGTTGACGCACTTGGTAATCCTATCGATGGGAAAGGTGATATACTAACTACCGAGGTGCGCCCGATCGAGAATGAAGCGCCCGGCATAATATCAAGGAAAAGTGTGGACAGGCCACTACAAACGGGGATAAAAGCCATTGACTCCATGATTCCCATTGGACGTGGGCAAAGGGAGTTAATCATTGGTGACCGCCAAACTGGTAAAACTGCGATCGCAGTTGATACGATTATAAACCAGAAGGATAAAGATGTAATTTGCATTTACATTGCCATCGGGCAGAAGCGCTCAACCGTGGCAAGCGTTGTCGATGCGCTTGAGAAAAATGGCGCAATGCCATATACGATAGTGGTATCTTCGACGGCGTCGGAGCCATCACCTTTGCAATATATTGCACCGTATGCTGGATGCGCAATGGGCGAATATTTCATGGCTCAGGGCAAAGATGTTCTTTGCGTATATGATGACTTATCAAAGCACGCAGTTGCATATCGGGCATTATCATTATTGCTCAAACGACCACCAGGACGTGAGGCATATCCAGGTGATGTATTCTACCTTCACTCACGTCTGCTTGAAAGAGCGGCAAATTTAAGTGAGGACCATGGCGGCGGATCGTTAACCGCACTACCTATAATTGAAACGCAAGCGGGCGACGTATCGGCATATATTCCTACAAATGTAATTTCAATTACTGATGGGCAAATATTCCTAGAGAGTGAATTGTTCTTTGCTGGGGTGCGTCCAGCTGTAAATCCGGGTATATCGGTATCCCGCGTTGGAGGAAATGCGCAAATTAAGGCGATGAAAGATGTTTCAGGTACATTGAAACTTGACTATTCGCAATATCGGGAATTGCAAGCATTCTCACAATTTGGATCCGATCTAGATAAGGATACGAAAGACAGACTGGATAAAGGTGAGCGAATTGTAGAAGTGCTAAAACAGTCGCAGAATTCACCAATTTCAGTAGAAAATCAAGTTGTAATTATATATGCAGTTATTAATAACTTCCTAG
>CALLQQ010000069.1 GCA_938014915.1 uncultured Clostridia bacterium | reverse complement strand
ATTATCAAATCCTTTTGCTTTTATGAAAAAATGTGATTGCTTTGTGTTTCCATCAAAGTATGAAGGGCAAGGTCTAGTAGTTTTAGAAGCCAAAATGATGGGGTTACCAATTGTTGTATCTAACTTTTCGGTTGTAGAAGATGTATTAACCGATAATGGACAACTGCTTATCGGCATGGAAGTTGATGATATATATGAAGGTATGAAAGCGTTCCTAAATGGCGAAGTACCAACTGACTACGTCTTCAACCCGCATGAATACAACAAAAAGGCTTATAATGAGTTCGAGGCTTTATTCGATTAATGTACATAACTAGTTTCACATCAACTTCCCCCGTATCCAATACGGGGGAAGTTTTGTTGGCAATTTGCAACAAGGATCTAGTTCGGGAGTTGGTTATGTTTACTAAAATCCTGACATGGAACATCGTTTAATTGGGGATTACCTAAATTGAATATAATTTTACCTTAATCACATTGACAAATTTGCCTCATCATGATAATATTAACGGGATAGATGAGTAAAGGACTTTATTACAAAGGGAGCAATACTCACTAAAAATAGAATTTTTTGAAAGGGTGCACAGATTGAATATTCTAAGAAAAATAATTTGGACACTTGCCGTGATTACAATGATTGTTCCTTTGGCTGGTTGTGGGTATTTTAAGATGAATAAGAATACAGCCACTAAAAAGGGATTCACCGTTGTCGGGACAACATTAATAGATGGCAATGGAAATGAATTCATCATGCGTGGTATTAACCACCCCTATACATGGTTCAAAAACATGAGTGAGGTTGCTTTTGAGGGAATTGCAAACACTGGCAGCAACACGATTAGGATAGTTCTTTCCAATGGGCAAAAATGGCAAAAAGACGACTTGGACAGCATAAATATGCTTATCGATAAATGTAAAGAGCATAATCTTGTAGCAGTTGTTGAAGTCCACGATGCGACGGGCGCAGATGATATCGAATCGCTAGATGCTGCCGTCGATTATTGGATCGAGATGAGAGATGCGCTAATCGGCAACGAGGCATATGTTATCCTGAATATTGCAAATGAGTGGTATGGCTCATGGCATAGCGAACAGTGGAGGGACGGCTATGTAAAAGCAATCGAAAGTATCAGGAATGCAGGCATAGGTAATACCATCATGGTTGATGCTGCGGGTTGGGGACAATATCCGAAATCAATTTTCGATTATGGTAGTGAAGTTTTGGCAGCTGACGAACTTGGCAATACCATGTTTTCAATACATATGTATGAATATGCGGGCGGAGATGCGAAAACTGTCAAGAATAATATTGACAATGTTCTAGATGAGAATCTGTGTTTAGTAATCGGTGAATTCGGCGGCGAACACACCAGTGGCGATGTTGACGAGGACACTATAATGAGCTACTGCGAGGAACGAAGAGTTGGATATATCGGTTGGTCATGGAAAGGGAATAGTGCAGATCTTGATTATCTGGACATTTCCAATGATTGGGCAGGTGAAGATTTATCACCGTGGGGCGAAATATTAGTTGATGGTGAGAATGGCATAAGGGAAACATCGGAGATTTGCTCTATATTCGATTAATAAACTACATAGAAAGAAGTCTGATTATCGTTAGATAATCAGACTTCTTTCTATATCATTTTAAACCCTTCATCAATGCTTTTACTATTTCAGGATATTGCCATTTATTTTGCTTCCTATTTAAAATGCCGAAGTTTTCGCCACTTCCACTAAAGCTGCCATTATCCCACCAAATGCAGGTAATATCTTTTTTCTTTGCCGCACGGACATAGTATTCAGCCCATGCAACACGGTCGGAAAGATTATTCTTATTAAGAGCGCCGAATTCGCCCATTACAACGGGAATCCCCTTGCTAACGAAGGTTTTATGCAGTGAATCCATCACATAATCTATTGTCTGCGTATCTTCCTTCTTTGATTTGCTCCATTTGTTAACACCGCCAGTATCTAGTGCAAAATGATATGGCTCATAAGAATGAACCGACACGATAATGCGTTTGTCGTTATTGGGAATTTTCATAGAACTTGTTACATTACTCCAAGGCGACGCTGCGTATGTAGGTATCATCAAGAATCGCTTAGGGTTGTTCCCTTTAGATTTGCGGATTGTATTCACGAATGCAGCATTGAGCTGATTAATTGCATCCCTCGCCTCGGCATTTCCTCCATTCCATTCTTCTGGAGTGTCGTTCATTCGTGGCTCGTTCATCCCCTCAAAGATTAGGTGTTCATCATAATTTTTGAAGCGCTCCGCAATTTGTCCCCATACCTTTTGCAACTTAGCTTTTGCCGATGGGAGATTCTGCTTTGATGGGAAGTGCCAATTCTCATGATGCAAATTCAGGATTACATACATATCATTATCAATTCCATAATCGACAACTTCCTGAACTCTGTCAAGCCATGCTTTATTAATTTTGTAATCGGGTGCAGCGCCCAAATGCTGGAACCAAGTTACCGGCACTCTCAATGTGTTGAATCCGCCTGCCTTAACAGTATCAATCATCTTCTTTGTAGTAACGGGATTATTCCACGCAGTTTCAAAAGCCGATGGCTTTGTCGGGAGGTTGTTGCCCGTTTCCCAATGGACGGAATCAAGCGTATTGCCTAGATTCCACCCAATTTTCATATCCTTTACGATTTTCATCGCGGTCGTGTCTTTAAAGGTAGACTTTCCAGCATTGGCATTGTCCTTATCCTTGCCTTCATCGATGCTTATTATGGTGGATTTACTCGTTGTTGTGGATTTACTAGTTTTAGAGCGTTTGCTAGTTGATTTAGCCGTTGTAGTATTCGTTGTGGTTTCGCTTGTTGTTGTGGAGATGCTTGTTGTAGAAGTATCGCTAGTTGTTGTAACATCGCTAGTTAAAGTTATTTTGCTAGTAAAAGTTGAGCTAGTAGTTTCCCTTGAATAACTTTCATTAGGGGCACTAGTGCCGCATGAAGTTAAAGTTGAAGTAGCCAATATTATGGCGAATACGGTTTTAAGTATTTTTTCGATTTTTTTCATCAATATCCCTCCCCATATTTATAGAATACCTTTTTAACCGGGAGGTTGCATTAAGAAATTGTAAACGATACCACTTTATAAATACAAACTAAATACAATGCATTAATTTTGCACAAATCGGGGGTAAACATAGATTAAATTTATGATAATCGGTGGTGGATATAATCTATTACTTATCTTAAATTCGCACATAATAACATTATATTTATATTCACTATCGTAAATGAACAGAATAGTCATACTTCAATGGCTTATGGACTGGTTGTTACGGGGAATTCGTTGTGTTGACACTAATTTTAATACATGCTAAAATTGTAACTACAATTCTAAAGGAAAGGGAGTTGTTAACTATGGCAATTAATCTACTATTCAATGATGGTTGGCACTTTACTAAGCAGGAAATTGATACGCCGATCGATAAGTTCACCTCTGATGAGATTACATGGAATGAGATTGACATCCCCCATGATTGGTTAATTTACGATGCGAATAATTTATATGAAACCTCCGAAGGGTGGTATAAAAAGGACTTCATGATAGAGGATTTAGACAAGAAGTCCATTTCAATTCGCTTTGAAGGTGTATATATGAACACCTTTGTATATATTAATGGCGAACTTGCCGGCGAATGGAAGTATGGATACTCTACCTTTGAATTCGATATTACAAATTTTCTAAAAGTGGGGCAAAACACGATTAATGTTGTAGTCAAGCACGAATCACCTAACTCACGTTGGTATTCGGGCGCCGGTATTTACAGGAATGTCTGGCTAAAGACAAGGGCATTAACACATATAGTGCCCGATGGAATCTACTTCTCCACAACAAAGTTAGAAGATGCATGGAAAGTTGAAATTGAAACAGAAGTTGCCAGTAAGGGCGATAGCGAGAGCGCAGTAGTGCTTCATACTATGATAGATAAAGATGGGGCCATCTTTTGCAGTTCTCAAAATAAAATCAGCACATCATCGAATATGCAAGTCGACAAGCAGGAGTTTGAAGTAAAATCACCTGCGATTTGGTCGATAGATGAGCCAAATTTATATAAGCTGAAAACTGAAATAATAGTCGATGGTGAAATCGTAGATGTAGAAGTTCAAAATATCGGGTTTAGAACATTTCATTTCGATACTGAAGAAGGATTTTTCCTAAATGGTGAATGGGTGAAACTGCACGGAGTATGTTTGCATCATGATTTGGGTTCACTAGGGGCGGCAGTGAATAAAGAAGCATTAAGGCGCCAACTAGAAATAATGATCGAGATGGGAGTTAATTCGGTAAGAACGTCGCACAATATGCCCGCCGTCGAGCTAATGGAGCTTGCCGATGAGATGGGAATTCTCATTAATTCAGAAGCATTCGATATGTGGGAGCTTCCTAAAACAGAATACGATTACGCACGTTTCTTTAATGACTGGGCACAGAGGGATGTCGCAAGTTGGATTAGACGTGACAGGAACCACCCGAGCGTGATAATGTGGAGTATTGGTAATGAGATTTATGACACGCACGCAGGATCGAGGGGACTTGAAATTACAAAGATGCTCAAGCAATTCGTGCTAGATAATGACCCTAAGCAGAATGCCATGGCGACGATCGGATCTAACTATATTGCGTGGGAGGGCGCGCAGGAATGCGCCGATGAGCTCACCCTTTCAGGCTATAACTACGGTGAGCATCTATATGACGAACATCATGAGAAGTATCCTCATTGGTATATTTATGGTAGTGAAACCGCATCAAGGGTGCAAAGTAGGGGGATTTATCACTTTCCAGCTAGCACAAGTGTTATGACATACGATGATTTGCAATGCTCTTCACTTGAGAATTGTAAATCAGGTAATGGCGACAGAACGGCGCAAACAACTATTATTCAAGATAGGGATGCTAAATTCTGCGCTGGTCAATACATCTGGACTGGATTTGACTATATTGGTGAACCTACACCGTATTTCACGAAGAACTCATATTTTGGGCAGGTCGACACGGCAGGATTTGAAAAAGACTCATTCTATCTATATCAATCGGCGTGGACCGATTATAAAGATAATCCCGTGGTGCACCTATTCCCGTATTGGGATTTTAATGAGGGGCAAATTATCGATATCATGGCATATTCCAATGCGCCAAAAGTCGAACTTTTCTTCAATGGTGAATCGCTCGGCGTATGTGAAATTGATCATAAAAAAGGCAAAAAGCTCAATGGCTCATGGCAGATGCCATATCAAAAAGGCGTGTTAAAGGCCGTCGCATACGATGAGGACGGCAACATAATAGCTGAAGATGAGCAAAGATCATTCGGTGATGGCACAAATATCGTTCTAAAGCCGAATAAGACGCAGATGAATGCCGATGGTGAGGACTTAATTTTTGTCGAGATTTCGACGGAAGATGATAACGGTACATTCGTCGCTAATGCTAGGAATCGAATGGAAGTTATCGTAGAGGGAGCAGGTCGCCTAATCGGGCTTGATAACGGCGATAGCACCGATTATGATGAATATAAGGGCACAAGTAGGAAGCTATTCAGCGGTAAGTTGCTTGCGATTATTGCCGCTAAATTAGATGCGGGCGATATCGACGTCAAGGTTAAATCTGTCGGATTTGACGATGCTGAACTAACATTGAAAGCATTGCCCTGTGAAGAGCCTATCGGCGTTTCAGCCAATACCGAGAACGAGAAATCAGCACCGAACAGCGAAGTACCCGTGAGGAAGATTGAGCTAATCAGAAAAGGCACAAACAAGCTTGGCAAAGATAATATGACCGCCGTTGTCAAGGCAGAATTGCTGCCGACTAATGCAACTCACACCGATCTAACGTGGAAAGTAGTAACTAATAGCGGAATCGAAACAAACGTCGCAACAATTGATGCCGATGGCGACACTGCGACTATCACCGCAGTTGGTGATGGGCACTTCAGATTACGTTGTTCGTGCAATAATGGCATGGCAGCTCCCGAAGTGCTATCCGAGCTAGAATTCGAGATTAGCGGGCTAGGACAAACTACAATCAATCCATATGAATTCATTCCGGCGAGCCTTTATAATGCGAGCAATTTACCACTTGATGAAGTTCTCCGTGGTGGAATTGCAGCAGCGAAAGAGCCGACCCATATCGGGTTCAGGAATGTAGATTTCGGTAAAGATGGCTCCGATGAGATTACCATTCCTATTATAAGATGGTTCAAGAATGACCCAACTCCAATACAAATATGGGAGGGCATGCCGGGCGAAGATGGCGCTGAAATCCTATATGATGGTGAGTATCAGGCGGATTTTGTATGGCAAACCTATGTGCCAAACACATTTAAACTAGCTAAGAGATTAACGGGAATTAGAACAATTTGCATAGTCGTTTCTACCGATAATGAGAATGTTTTTGTTCACGGATTTAAATTTACTCCATCTAATAAGGCATATGAAAAATTATCTTCGAAGGACAATTCTAGGATATATGGGGATTCGTTCGTTATTACAGAGCAGGCAATA
>CALLQQ010000068.1 GCA_938014915.1 uncultured Clostridia bacterium | reverse complement strand
TGCTTTTTTTCTAACATATTCATGTAGATACTCTGCACTAGCTTCAGCTAGCCTACTATTTTATTAATCTATACATAGAATATTGTAACCTATTTTAGTGGTTTAAGTCAAGCAATAAAAAAAGTATTTAAATGCGTTAGCTAATCGTACAGTAATGGTTAATGCAATTCAGATAAAAATCAAAGACCTACTTCTTTCTATTCTAACATTTATATAAACATTCGTCAATCTTGATATATTTATTAGAATTTAAAATTTACCGTATTAATTGATTACTTGCTAAAAAAATAGTATAATATAATAAGACGTAAAAATTAGGGAGGAGTTTCATTTTTGGATATACTATATCTTGTTGTTCCCTGCTATAATGAGGAAGAAGTTCTATCCCATACTTCTTCGGTATTAAAAACGAAAATCAATAATTTGGTTGGTAAAAATCTTATTTCGCCAAATAGCAAGATTCTCTTTGTTGACGATGGCAGCAAAGATAGCACATGGGATATAATTTCTTCTCTCCATAAAGAGGACAATCTCTTCAGCGGAGTAAAACTATCAAGGAATAAGGGGCATCAGAATGCCCTCCTCGCTGGTCTTATGACCGCAAGGGATAATGCCGATATAGCCATTTCCCTAGATGCCGATTTGCAAGATGATGTCAATGCCATTGACGGCTTTATCGAAGAATATAGGAATGGATGCGATATTGTGTACGGGGTGCGTTCCCGCCGTGATACCGATACCTTTTTTAAACGCAATACCGCACGTGGATTTTACCGCTTTATGCGGGCGATGGGTGTCGATATAGTTGATGACCATGCCGATTATCGTCTAATGAGCAAAAGGGCGCTCGATGGATTGGCGGATTTCGGTGAGGTGAATCTATTCCTGCGTGGGATTGTCCCCCTCATCGGATATAAACATGGCTTTGTCGAATATGAACGGGGAGAGCGATTCGCCGGGGAATCAAAATATCCACTTAAAAAGATGCTCGCCTTTGCCATTGACGGCATCACTTCATTCAGCATAAAGCCGATTCGATTTGTTACCACTCTCGGCATGCTTATATTCATTACAAGTATTGCTATGCTGCTATACTTTTTCATCATTAAACTGCTTGGCAAGACGGTTCAAGGTTGGGCGACACTGATGGGATCAATTTGGATGATCGGCGGAATACAACTGCTTTGCCTAGGAATTGTAGGCGAATATATCGGTAAGATATATAAGGAAGTTAAGCAGCGACCAAAATTTATAATAGAAGATATTTTAATAAAATAGGAAAAATCCCTCACCGATCGGTGAGGGATTTATTTATATAGCCTAATCATATTTTCATATTTTTTTAACGGACTCACGTTTGATTAATTTACCCGTCACAAGTGTTCTACCGATAGTATAGGAGGGGTCCTTTATCTTCTTTACAATTATACTGACTGCCTCTGCCGCCATTTTTTTAGAATTGACGTCGACCGTCGTCAATTGTGGGCGCGAAATAGTAGAATATATATAATTGTCGTATCCTACTACCGAAATATCATCGGGCACATTCAAGTGCATTTCCTTTAGCTGATTTACAAGCCTATATGCGGTTTCATCACAGTTGCATACAAAAGCAGTTGGCATATCTTCGGGTAGAACGAATTCATTATAGTTATTATGTTCATCCCTATCGTCAATAATCCAATCTTCCCTTAAATCTATATCATATTCAAGCAATGCTTTATAATAGCCTAAATATCTATCCTGAATACTTGATGTTGCCGATATTGTACCGACAAAGCCTATATCTGTATGACCATTCTCAAGTAGATGGCAAGTTATCATGTATGAGCCGTAAAAGCTATCGGATAGAACGCAGTCGACACTCGATTTACTCCCGTAGAAATCTAGAAGAACAGTTGGTTTGCTAATCTTTCTAATAGATTTTACATAGTCATCCGTCATTTGACCTAGAACAATTAGTCCGTCTATCTTATTCGCAGTAATCGATTTTGGCTCCTCGCATAGAGATTCGCTCTCGTCGGAAACTACTTCTAATAGTGCATAATAATTCTTTCTAGCAAGATATTCGACTAAATGCTTATACATTACCCAATAAAAAGACGATGTTTCTGCAAAATATCTTTTTGCTACAACAATCCCGATATTATTGGTTCTCCCCTCTTTTGAAACCTTAGCACTATTATAGCGGTATCCCATTTGTGCCGCTTTAACTTTAATTTTCTCCCTTAGCTCTTCACTTACTCCGTCCTTATCGCCAAGCGCTTTTGAAACTGTAACCGTACTAACGTTCAGCTCTTTTCCAATATCGCTCATCGTCACTTGTTTTTTCATCTTATTCACGCCTCCCGTATACTACCTTTATATTTTAATGTCTAAATGTCGTTTTGTAAAGTCAAAAGCGCAAGATTAATAATATATGTTGCTTTATACTAAAACTATTAACTTAATTCGTGCAAGATTACTATCATTTTAAACTTAAACAAGTATCAAGTACCATCATTAGTATAAAACCGACTGTAACACCAATTGTTCCTAAATTCTTATTCTTTCTTGCTGATTCGGGAATTAGCTCGGATGCAACAACTGCAATCATGGCTCCAGCAGAGAAAGAAAGCAGGAATGGTAGTAATGTCTTAACTAACATGGCAAGCGCCGCACCGATCACAGCTGCAATCGGTTCAACCATGCCCGATGCCTGACCATAGAAAAAACTTTTCCTGCGTGTGACGCCCTCCGCCCTGAGAGGGAGCGATACACATGCCCCTTCTGGGAAGTTTTGCAGTCCGATCCCAATTGAAAGGAAAACTGCTCCTATTAAAGTTGCGTTCTCAACGCCTGAAGCAATACTTCCAAACGCGACACCAACTGCCAGCCCCTCAGGGATGTTATGCAACGTAACTGCGATAGTTAGCAGGAGGCTGCCCTTCCCTGGGGAATTGCTATCCTTCGATTCTGCGAATCCGTATTTTGATAGGATTTTATCGGCGGCAATTATCAATACGCCACCTAAGAAAAATCCCGTAGATATAATAACGGGTACTATCATGTCGAGTTCCTCCGCTATTGCTATTGCTGGTGAAAGCAAAGACCAAAAACTAGCTGCTACCATCACCCCTGCTGCAAATCCGAGCATTACATCCATCACTTTACGATTTGCCGACTTAACGAAAAAAACCATGCCTGCGCCTAACGCTGTCACGCCGTATGTAAACAGTGATGCCATCAAGGCCTGTAATATCGGATGACATCTAGAAAACCACATAACCATAGAACCAACTCCTCCAACATATTGTACTGATATAATATGCAAAGGAGCAGTAAATGTTCGCCTAAAACGTCCAAGATGGACTAATTATCAACGCTTATACTACTGGCTCTAATTGATTTTCATTGTCAAATTTAATATTGGATTGCTTCCACTTGCCGGATCGGATAAAGCGCATTCCATTCAGTAGTGCGCCCATTGGAGCAATAACCATCGCAATTGCGATTCCCGTCATCTCAAGACCTAGTCCCCGTGATAGAAGGTATGCAAGCGGTATTCTGAGAATTAGTGAGCTAATTAATGTATTTGTTAAAGTAACCATTGGATACCCTGCTGCAATTGTAAGACCGTTGTAGCAAAATAGCACTGATAATATTAAGAATTCGAGTGATGATATGCGAATAAAAGTGGCACCGTTATTTATAACATCGGGGTTGGGAGTAAATAGTCCCATAAAAAATCCTGGAAAAGCAAAAACTACAATTGTTATTACCGATATTAATGGAACAACGATTTTCATGCCTGTTATCATTGTTTCCTTTGCTCGATCGTATAGACCGGCACCGATATTCTGCCCCGCCATAGATGAAATTGCCATCATAATGGCTACCCCGGGCAATACTGCAAATCCCGATATTTTACCACCGATCCCCGATATAGACGATGCGATCTCCCCATAGCCATTGATTAATGATGCTAGTACAAGGAAGGAACTTTGTAAAAGTCCTTGTTGGACTCCGTTGGGGAGCCCGATTTTTAGTAACTGCCCTAATATGGGGAAGTTAATCTTAAAGCTTGACGGTTTAAAGTCGAATACAAAATCTTTTTTAATTAAGTATATTGTTGCTAGAATGAAACTCAATGCCTGAGCTGAAATTGTCGCATATGCTGCGCCTTTCACTCCCCAAGAAAAAACACCAACAAAAAGCAAATCAAGCACGATATTTGTTATTGCAGCTATCATTACAAAAAACATAGGGCGACGTGAATCCCCCATTCCCCTTAGAATACTGCTCAATGCGTTATATCCAAATATGAAAATTATGCCGAGTGACGATATCTTGAGATAGTCCGATGCTCCCTGAAATGCTGATTCAGGTGTGTTGAGTAGTCTTAGTAGCGGGTCGGTTAGCGGGTATAGGATTACTGTTACAATAATTGCAATAATCGAAAAAGCAGTTAAGAATGTTCCTATTGTTTCGCTTAGCTTTTTCATATTGCCCGAACCGACAAGTTGAGCGATTAAGACAGTCCCGCCAGCTGCTAGACCGATAATCACGCCGGTTACAGTCATCATAATTTGCCCGCTTATATTAAGCGCCGCTGTCCCTTTAGATGTTGTTACATCATCGACGAATTGTCCTACTACTACCATATCCGCCATACTATAAAGAGCTTGAAGTATATTCGCTACTAGGAATGGTAATCCGAATTTTATTAATTGTTTGCCAACGCTGCCCTGCGTTAGATTCTGATGAAAATTACTCATTTATAACCTCTCTTTTTAACATCTTATTGTATAATGCAATAGCTGTTTTGTTCATATATGTTAGGTAATTTAAAATAGTGCCGTCCCACAAGACGGCACCTTATATTATGTTATCAGTCAAAATTATAAAAGTCAAGACGTATTTATTTAAAATTCGGGATTTTCCGGTATTACGAAAATCAGGACAATATAAGCTATCAGCCCGAATCCGCCCATTGACCCCATTATTACTGCCAATACTCTCACCACAGTAGGATCAATATTCGCATACTGGGCAATACCACCGCATATTCCTGCTAACATTCTATCCGTTCTAGATCTGAATAATCTTTTCGGTTGCATATATACTCCCCCTTAAATTCCCCCATAATTATATCGTATTATATCATAAAAGCGTTAACATTTTGGATTAAAATGAGCACCGTTTTGTTAAATTCGGTACTCATTCATCTATCTTATGCCCTCAGTATTGACTTGAACTGTAAGCGCAGTTTATCCGCTATTAGTGCAATGAATTCTGAATTCGTCGGCTTCCCCTTTGCCGTGTGAACAGTATATCCAAAGAACGAATTGAGTGTATCTAAATCTCCCCTATCCCATGCAATTTCGATCGCATGGCGGATCGCTCTCTCCACCCTTGAAGAAGTTGTATTATACTTTTTCGCCACTGTCGGATATAGTAATTTCGTTACACTATTTATCATTTCGCCATTTTCTATTGATAGTAGAATAGCAGTCCTAAGATAGTGATACCCTTTAATATGAGCAGGTACACCGATCTGATGAATAATATCAGTAACTACATATTCTAGATCATTAGTGTTATCATTAATCGTATAACTAAAAGATTTAGCCTCACCAGTATCATTACCAGTTAATGCGACAATTCTTTCAGCCAATGTTTTCATCTCGAATGGTTTTAACATATAATATGCGGCACCATTAGACATAACTTCACGTTCAATAAAAGGATTATCGTACGCAGTAGTTACAATGAAAATCGGTTTCTTATACACAGAGCTATTAATTTTTTTCATTAGCTCTATTGCATCTAAGTGGG
>CALLQQ010000067.1 GCA_938014915.1 uncultured Clostridia bacterium | reverse complement strand
ACCGGTTTCTCAGTGCACGATGTTGCACATGCATGGGCGGTGAATAAGCTTGGAGATAGGACTGCCGAATATCAAGGGAGATTAACTCTCAATCCAGTAGCGCACCTTGATTTATTCGGTTCACTTAGTATGTTGTTATTAGGTTTCGGCTGGGCAAAACCCGTACCTGTGAATCCGAACAACTTTCGTAATGTTAGCTATAAGAAAGGCATGGCTATCACTTCCCTATCATGACCTTTATCAAATACTTTAATGTCATATATATCTCTAATTGTGATGAAAATTCTAGTTTATACGGGAGTGATTGCGTCATTCGGGCACGTAGAAACAATTATAAGCTATATGATACTTATCAATCTAGTTCTAGCAGTATTTAATTTACTGCCCATACCGCCGCTAGATGGCTCTAAAATTCTTGCGATTGTTTTACCGGATAGGCATTATTATAAATTAATGCAGTATGAAAGATACTTCTTCTTCGTATTAATTGCATTAATGGCAACTGGTGTTTTACAAACGCCATTGAACGCATTATTGAAGCTGATGTACTTGGGGCTAGACTTTCTCACTAAATATATCGATATAATTATGAGGGGAATAATGTCATAATGGAGCGAATTTCTTTTAAGCTTGAAGTGTTTGAAGGACCGCTAGAACTTCTCTTACACTTAATCTCTAAGCATAAACTAAATATATATGATATTGAGATAACGCTCCTACTTGAACAATATCTTGAATATATCGACAAAATGAGCGAAACAGATATGGAGATAGCAAGTGAATTCCTTGAAATGGCGGCAAGATTAATATATATTAAGACGGTATCGCTCCTACCCAAATACGAAGAGGCTGACGATTTAAAACAGGAACTCACGGGAGAATTAATCGAGTATGCTGTTTGCAAAAAGATCGCCGAACGTTTAAGGAATGATTTTATTGGGTATGATATTTTTATTAGGGAGCAAATGCGTATTGAGATTGACAGCAGATATAAAAGGATACACTCCCCAAATGAGCTTATCGACGCCTTCCTAGGGGCGGCAGGTCGCAAAAGGCGGAATATGCCGCTTGAGGCTGAAATCTTTCACCCGCTTGTATCGAGGGAATTCGTTTCCGTCACGTCGAAGATTATATACGTTCTGCGGCATATGTATAAAAGCGGCAGTATCGCAATGGACAAGCTATTTGACGGGCTTACAAATCGCTCTGAATGTGTCGCAACATTCCTAGCAATACTTGAGTTATCAAAAACAGGGCGAATCTATATTAGTGATGATAACAAACGAATAGATTTCTGCGGAAGAAAGAAACGTAGGCATGATGAGGTGGTGACTTAATGCAAATAAATGAGAAAGTATCGGTTATAGAAGCAATCCTCTTTGCCAGTGGTGAAGCTATTGAAATAGACCGCCTTGCCGAATCGTGCGGCGTGGAACAGGACGATGCTTTAAAATTAATACAACTATTGAATGATAGATATGATAAGGTAAGCAGTGCGTTGCGTGTATTGAAACTAGGGGAGAAATATCAACTAACAACGAGGAAGGATTTTTCACCATATATTCAGCTAGCGCTAGAGAAAAAGAGGGAAACTCCACTATCCAATGCAGCATTGGAAGTTTTGGCGATAGTAGCATATAACCAGCCCGTCACAAAGAGCTTTATTGAGCATGTTAGGGGAGTGGATAGTACAGGAGTAGTAGCGAATCTTGTCGAGCGTGAATTGCTTGAAGAGGCGGGCAGGCTAGATGTACCAGGTAAACCGATTTCCTATCGAACAAGTGCAAATTTCCTAAGATGTTTTGAACTATCGAGTCTTGCGGATTTACCGCCTCTACCCAGTAATGAGGAACAGGTGAGCTTTGACGATATAGAACCATAGCAAATTGAGGTGGTGATTGTTAATGCAGACATGGGCATGGATTCTGCTTGGAGTTTTAATAATATTTTCGATAATTTTCATGTTATCACTCACGCTTGCTATTTCCTATATTGATGGTGAACTAACCCTATCCTTTCGCTATGGATTCCTACGAATAAAACTTCATCCACAAAAGGAAAAAAAGAAAAAAGAGAAGAAACCGAGCAAGATAAAGAAGTTTTTCCGTTTATCAAAAAAAAAGAAATCGGAACCTAAAGATTCAAGTTTAAATAAGGACGATGTGAAATTAAACGATACGGATAAAAAGAAGATAAAAAAAGCAAAGAAGCGCACAAAAAAAGAGAAGAAAAAACTCTCATATAATCCTAAGGAAATTTACGATTTTGCGGTAGAAATGCTTGAGGGATTGTCTAGACCGATGAAGCGAATAGTCAAGGGCATACGAATTAGCGATCTTGAGCTTGACTTCATCATCGGCGGTGAAGATGCATTTGAAACGGCTCTATCCTACGGCAGAATTAGTGGCATTGTCGGCTATCTAATAGGACTAATCCAAAGTTTAATGACGCTTTACATTAAAGATGTAGACATTACAGCTGATTTTGATGCGAAAGAAAGCACATATAACGCAAAGATGTTGATCAAGCTAAGATTAGGGACATTCCTAATAGCGGCTATCAGTATTATATTTAAGATTTTAGTTAATACTATTAAGATGAAAAATAAGGACAGGTGATTAATATGAACGAGCATCCAATTAAGGGACTAATGGATACTACAATGAAGAATATTCGCAGCATGGTCGATGTTGACACGATAATAGGCGACCCGATTAATCTGCCCGATGGTACAATCATAATACCAATATCTAAGGTATCGTTTGGATTTGCATCGGGAGGATCGGATCTACCAACAAAAACACCGAAGAATTTATTCGGTGGTGGCAGTGGTGCGGGCGTGTCTATCCAGCCTCTAGCATTTCTAGTAGTGTCCGATGGTGATGTTAAGCTAATGCAAATGACGGTCAACTCCAATACGGCGAATGGCGTTATTAATCTTGTTCCTGAAGTAATAGATAAATTAACCGATATTTTCGGGAAAAAAGATAAGAATGAAGGAACTAAAAAAGCATAATCAACTATTAAATATAGGCACATTCTGATATATTAGCCGAGTCCCCTGCATAATATTCTATCGGGGGGATGCATATGAAGAAATTATCGGTTTTAATAGCCTTTTTAATCGCTTTTAGCTCAGCGCCAATAGCGAATGCGCAAGGAGATATCCACGTTTCAGCGAGTTCATCAATTCTAATAGAAATGCAAACGGGCGAAGTCCTATTTGAAAAGTCAGCCCATGAAAAACGTGCGATGGCAAGCATTACAAAGATAATGTCGACGTTAATCACAATAGAATCGGGCGACTTAGATTCCGAGTTTGAGGTCGACTCTAATGCAATTAAGGTTGAAGGCACGTCAATGGGATTGACGGAGGGCGATGTCGTCACAAAAAGGGCATTATGCTATGGCATGTTGTTGCCATCCGGCAATGATGCCGCAAATGCGGCTGCGGTAGCAGTCGGTGGCGATATTGACGGATTTATAAAAATGATGAATCAAAGAGCCGAGCAGATAGGCATGAAGAATAGCAATTTCGTCACGCCATCGGGACTTGATGCCGATGGGCATTATACTACTGCATATGATATGGCAATGCTAACACGTGTCGCATTGAAGAATCCCGATTTTGCGGAGATTTGTTCTTCTAAAACTGCAAAAGTCAAATTTGGGAATCCGCCACAGGATAGGTGGATGAAGAATTCAAATAGAATGTTAAAGGCATATGACGGCGCTAACGGTGTCAAAACTGGATTCACGGATAAAGCTGGCCGTACACTTGTTTCATCAGCAACACGTGATGGAATTACATTAATATGTGTCACATTAAGAGCGCCGAACGATTGGGCAGACCATCAGAAATTGCTTGATTACGGATTTTCTATTGTAAAGCGGGAGGAGATAGAAATTGACTATTCCAAGCTTTCCGTAGATGTTGTAGGCGGATATTCAAAAACTGTCGGGGTATTACCTCATAGGGAGCCTTCGGCACCGGTGACAAGCAAGCAACGGGGCAAAATTGAGATGGAAATAATCCGTGAGCAATTCGTGTATGCGCCCGTTAAGGCTGGCGATATAGTCGGCGAAATTGTATTCAAGCTGAACGGGGAAGAAGTTGATTCGATTAGCATTGTAGCATCGAGCGATATTGATGCATATATTGTCGAACAAAAGGAAAGCTTTTTTGATAGAGTGAAGAAATTTTTCAAAAAATTGATATGATTAAATCGAGAAATAGGGGTATTAGATGGAGAAAGTTAGACTGCAAAAGATAATCAGCCAGAGTGGAATATGTTCACGGAGAAAGGCTGAAGAATATATTAAAAGAGGGAAAGTTACCGTCAATGGGCATCCTGCTAAAATTGGCGACAAGGCGGACCCTAGAAACGATATTATTGCAATATCGGGAAGACGAGTGCAAGTAGATAAAAAGCAACAACTTTACTATATAATGATGAATAAGCCAAGAGGATATGTAACAACAATGTCCGATGAATTTGATAGAAGAACAGTGGTCGATTTGCTAGAAGGACTTGACGAAAGAGTATATCCTATCGGCAGACTTGATCGGAATTCTGAGGGGCTATTGCTATTTACGAATGATGGCAAATTCGCAAATGATATAATGCACCCAAGCCGAAAAGTATCAAAAACATATAGGGTAACCATTCCTGCGAATGTTACGGAAGAGCAACTTGTAAAGCTATCGACCGGTGTAGTGATTGATGGCAGGGAAACAGCACCGTTACTTGTTAATGTACTTAGCGAATCGGCTAACCGCACAGTATTGCAAATAGTTATTAATGAGGGGCGCAACCGCCAAGTAAGAAGAATGTGCGTTGCGGCGGGGATGGAAGTCGCCCGTCTAAAGCGAACAAATATCGGACCACTGAAGTTAGGTATGTTAAAGCCGGGTACTTACCGTGAATTAACTAAAGAGGAGCTGCGTGCAATACGCAATGCAATTACAAAGGATAAATAACGACAACCACTAAGATAGGAAGTGTATGTGAATGCTTGAAATAAAGCCTGTTAAGGGAATTGCATATGCCGATAAGCTTCAGGAATTTGAAATTCCAATTGAAGATGCTAATATATTTATAGCCGAGGACGGCGAAGAAATCGGTCATTTAATCTCTTATTTTGACTATAACACCCTCCACATTGTAGAAGTGGAATGTGGCGATGATATTTATATATACGATGGTATTATACGTGCGGCACTCAGTTCTGCTATGATACGTAATATCGACAGGGCACAATTCCATTTAAAAGATGTGGAGAACCTTAAAAAACTATGTTTTGTGAAAGATGATGAAAAAGACATTGAAAGCATAGCGAAGTTTTTAAGTAAGTGTAAAAGTTGCAAAGTTGATAAATAATCACTTGTTATTTTATTAACAAAAGTGTATACTTAAAAGTAATGGTTTTTTTAAAATACCTCATTATACAACAAAAGTTTCCCCATAATGTGTGAGAATTATCGAGATTTCACACGGATTCGGGGTTTCAATAGAATAAATGAACTGGAGGAACAAAAATGAGCTGTGCTAAGGAGCAGACTCTTGCAGAGGCAATGCTAAAAGCAAAGGCACCCACCGATGCAAGGAAAAGACTTACCCAACTATTTGACGAAGATAGTTTCACTGAGCTAGATGCATATGCAAAGGCATCGTGTTCACAGACGGGAGTTATTGCAGGATTCGGATATATACAGGGATTCCCCGTATTTGCATTCTCTCAAGATATTTCCGTTAAAGGCGGTGCAGTAGGAAGAATGCACGCCGCAAAGATTAAGAAAGTATATGATCTTGCGACAAAAACAGGAGCACCGATTATAGGGATTTACGATTCTAACGGGGCGAATATAGATGAAGGCGCTGATGCACTTGCGGCATACGGCGATATTGCCATGTGGACAAGTAATGCATCGGGAGTAATACCGCAAATTTCAATAATTGCTGGCACTTGCGCCGGTAGTTCAGCTATGATAGCTTGCATGTCGGATTTTGTTATCATGACGGAGGATGCTAAGCTATTCATGACACCGCCCTATCTATCGGAAGAAGAGGGCGCAGGAACAGCCGAAAATGCAATGAAATCCGGTGTTGCAAATTTCGTATGTGATAATGATGATGAAGCTATCACCCTAGCGCAAAAGCTCGTTGCTATATTGCCGGCGAATAACCTATCGCCAATACCGCAGTTTGAATTTGAAGAAAATTCACCTGCGACATTCGGCAACGATGCTAACATCAATGTGATGGCAATTGCCGATGCAGGCAGTGTTATTGAAGTTAGCGGCGGATTCGGCAGTAATGCCTATACTGCTCTTGCGACATTGGCAGGCAGCACGGTAGCATTCGTAGCTACAAATAAAGCAGATGGAAAACTCACTCAATGCGATTCATCAAAGATAGCAAGATTCGTATCAATATGCGATGCTTATTCGATACCTGTAATAACATTAGTAGATACTGAAGGATTCGACCCAGGGAATGGCGAATTAGCTGGCTCGATCCGTGATTCGGCGAAACTTGCCCATGCATATGCTGAGGCGACAACGACGAAAATTAGCGTTATAACAGGTAAGGCATACGGATCGGCATACATAGCATTAGCAGGAACTAATGCAGGTGCTGATATTACCTACGCTTGGGAAAATTCAGTAATTTCTGCTATGGAGCCCGTTGCGGCGGTAGAATTCCTATGGCATGATAAGCTATCAGGTGCTAAAGATGTATCTAAGAAGCGTGAGGAACTTGTCAAGGAATACGAATCAACAATTGCGACACCTTTTGAAGTTGCCGCAAAGGGATATATAGATGATATTATTTCACCAGAGCAAACAAGGGACGCACTCATTAGTGCGGTAGAAATTATGGCAAGCAAACGTGTATCAAAAATGCCGAAGAAACATAGTAATTTCCCATTCTAAAATAAAAGTTAAAATTGAGGAGGATATTCAATGAAAAGATATAATATAACCGTAAATGGAAAAGCATATGATGTTGTAGTGGAGGAGGCAGATGCCGCATCGGCACCAGTTGCCGCCGCCCCTGCACCGCAAGCGGCCCCAGCTGCTGCTCCAACACCAGCACCGGCCGAGGCGCCAGCGCCATCTGCTGAAGGTGCAATTAAGGTAGAGAGTCCTATGCCGGGAACAATCATGGACGTTAAGGTTGCAGTCGGCGACACGGTAAAAGATGGACAAGTTCTAGTGATATTAGAAGCAATGAAAATGGAGAATGATATTGTATCACCCGGTGACGGAGTTGTTGCAAGTATTAATGTAAAACAAGGCGATTCTGTTAGTGCAAATGATTTGCTAATATCCATAAACTAAAGAGGAGGCAAACAAATGGCAAAAGTAAAAATAACCGAAACCGTATTGCGTGATGCCCACCAATCAATGATTGCAACACGCATGACACTAGAAGAAATGCTTCCAATCCTTGAAGTTATGGATAAGGTAGGATATCATTCGGTGGAAGCATGGGGCGGTGCAACATTCGATGCAGGGCTGCGCTTCTTGAACGAAGATCCATGGGAGAGATTAAGAGCAATTAAGAAAAAGATGCCTAATACTAAATTGCAAATGTTATTCAGAGGGCAAAATATGCTGGGCTATCGTCATTATGCTGATGACGTAGTAGAATATTTTGTACAAAAGTCAGTAGCTAATGGTATTGATATCCTCAGAATTTTCGATGCGCTCAACGATATTAGGAATCTTGAAACAGCAATAAAAGCAACAAAAAAGGAGGGCGCACATCTACAAGCGGCTATTTCGTATACTGTTAGCCCAGTCCACAGTATAGAGAAATTCGTTGAATTCGCTCGCCAGCTTGAAGATATGGGTGCGGACTCAATATGTGTTAAAGATATGGCGGGACTTATTAAGCCGTATGTTGCATACGACTTAGTAAAGGCGCTTCGTGATGAAGTGAAAATCCCGATCCAATTCCACACTCACTACACATCCGGACTAGCATCAATGTCTTGCCTGAAAGCTATTGAAGCTGGTGCAACAGTAATAGATACTGCAATGTCGCCGCTCGCACTTGGAACATCGCACCCAGCGACCGAATCCATGGTTGCAGCGCTTCAAGACACAGAATACGATACTGGAATCGACCTAAAGGCACTCGACGAAGTTAGAGTACATTTCGCAAGACTAAAAGAAAGATATATTGCAAGCGGCTTGCTAGATCCTAAGATGCTCGGTGTAGATGCAAATACCTTACTATATCAAGTACCTGGAGGAATGTTATCTAATCTTGTTTCGCAATTGAAACAGGCAGGTAGGGAAGATCAGCTTGAAGATGTTTTAAGAGAAGTGCCATTAGTTAGAAAAGATGCAGGCTACCCACCGCTAGTAACACCTACATCACAAATTGTAGGAACGCAGGCAGTGTTCAATATTATCAATGGTGAAAGATATAAGACCGTAACAAAGGAATTCAAGGGCTTAGTAAGAGGGGAATACGGCAGAACGCCTGTTCCTATCGAACCAGAGTTCAGAAAGAAAATTATCGGCGATGAGCAAGTTATCGATTATCGTCCAGCCGATAAATTAGAACCTGAACTAGATAAGCTGCGTGAAGAATGTGCTGAATGGATAGAGCAGGAAGAAGACGTTCTAAGCTATGCACAATTCGGGCAAGTAGCAACGAAATTCTTTGAATGGCGCAGAAATAAGAAGTACGGAATTGATGGCGAACACGCCGATATAGAGAATAAAGTACATCCTGTATAAGAAATTTACCCCATGTGAATTTACATGGGGTAAATTTTATCTTAACAATTTTGACAAGATATGTATAACTCCTAAATTAATGTCAATAATTACCACGAGGACAAATTGACAAGACATTTTGGAGGTTAATATGAAAATTAAAAAGATTGATATAGCTTTATTAATAGGATTCGTCATTGCGATAGTAGCCGGCAATTTTTCGGCATTCGCTAACAATTGCGACGATATACGCAGCAGCGTTGTGCGGCTCCATATACTAGCAAATTCCGATAGCAGAGAGGATCAGCAATTAAAACTCATGGTGAGGGATCGTCTACTTTTGAATGCTGGGGATATTTTCGGTGAGGCGGATTCGATTGAAATTGCCGAGGCGAATGTAGATGCCAACTTGAGAAAGATAGAAGAAATATCACGGGAAGTCATAGAGGAAAATGGCAGCGATTATGAAGTGCATGCCGAACTAACAAATATGTATTTTACAACACGGGTATACGATAATATAACTATGCCAGCAGGATATTATGACGCACTCAGGATTACAATCGGCGAAGCAAAAGGGCAGAATTGGTGGTGTGTTCTATATCCGCCATTATGCCTCCCAGCGGCAACGGCACAGAATTCCCCCAATGAAGAAGTGGGCACCGCCAATACACATGATTACTTCACGAATGAGCAAAGCGACATTATTGAACAATCGTCGGAATATGAAATTAAATTTGCAGTTGTCGAGGTAGCCGAAAAAGTGAAAAACTTCTTCAAGGGTCTATTTAATTAACGTGGTGATAGTCGGGATACCGTTACAAAATATTGTTGTAACGGTATCTTAAATTTAGTTGATTTTCTGATTTTTTTCTAGTATAATGATAAAGGTATTTGAGCGTTGAAGGGGATTATTATGAAAAGAAAAAGGAAACTATCAAACAAACAAAAAAGAGCCAGAGCAGTAATTTTAGCACTAATTTTAGTAATAGCAGTCATTATCGCAATAGCAATCGGTTCCTCTAAAGGCAAGGATAAAGATGAACCCTCTCCCTCATCTGAGGACGAAGGAGAGCCAATAGTAGTTAATGTGAATCCGCTGACGGGGGAAAAGGATTTTCCAGCCGATGCAGTCAATAAGCGTCCAGTTTCTTTCATGGTGAATAACATTAAAATTGCCACTCCTCAGAGCGGCATAGCCGATGCGGACATTTGCTATGAAGTCCCTGTTGAAGGGGGCATTACACGCATAATGGCAATTTATGCGAATGTTGAAGACGTAGTGAAAATCGGCTCAATTCGATCGGCACGTCATTATTATTTAGATTTAGCTGCCGCACATAATACGGTATTTGTTCACTATGGGAAAAGCGTAATCGCTAAGAAGGTGATTAGTGACCGTAGTCTTGATACGATTGACGGTGGCTCACTGCCGATAGGATTCGTGCAGGACGAGGAATTGGCTAGGAATAAAGGACGTGAACATAGCTTCTTTGTTACGCAGGATTCACTCCAGGCGGCACTGGATGCGAATTCGACGCAAATGCAGAGCGAAATCCCACCAGCATTCAATTTTGTTGATGTGAATACCGCAACAGGTGAGGAAGCATCACGTATCGATATCGGGTTTTCTAAATATACGCAAAGCTATTTTATTTACGATAGCGAATTGAAGAAATATAAAAAGTCACAATATGAAGCACCGCATATAGATAATAATTCGGGCGATCAAGTTGCGGTAGATAATGTATTTATCCTATTTACTCCGATTGAGAGAATAGAGAAATATAAGAATGGACTTGTTGAAGTGGGGCTTGATTCCGGTAGAGGATATTATGCGTCGCAAGGTAAAATTCAAGAAATATCATGGAAAAAGGGCAATTATGGTGACCCGATAATATATAGCGATGCAAGTGGCGCTCCGCTCAAAGTAAATACAGGTAAGAGTTGGATAAGTATAGTTGCTGACAATAGACAGGAATTTGTTACATATAAAGGTGAATGATTGTCGGCATTTAACACCATACTATCAATAGGAAGTTATTGATAGGTGGTGTTTTTTTATGTGGAAAAGATTAATTATAGTGTTTTCGTGCTTTTGCTTATGCTTTACTTTACTTTACTTAAGACTTTTTTTTATTAGCACTGATGAAAAATATGCTGAAATGGCAGTGAGGCAAACAACATACACGCTAAATATAGGTAGGACATATGCCAATATTTACGATGCAAATTTTCGGCCCCTCATAAATGAAAGAAGCAAAATAATTGCAAGTGTTTACCCGTCGGAATCGGCACTCAGCGCGATTGAACCCCATGTAAAGGATAGGGCGGTATTGCAGGGTAGGAGGGGCGCAACCATACCTTTCGTCTGTGAATTAGATGAGGCGGTCGACAACGAAGATATAGATATTTTCAACATTCCAATTAGATATTCAGATGAGCAGATAGCACCGCATATCATCGGATATACCAGGGACAATATCGGCGTGTCCGGACTGGAATATGCTTATGATGATTTCCTGCGTGATAATAGCAGCCAAGTGTCGATCCAGTATTCAGCCGATGGGATAAGACAGCTGAAATTGGGCAATAGCAAGACTTTAATTGAGCAAAAGCAAGTTAGAGCAGGTATTGTTACAACGCTTGATAAAGACATTCAAAAAATGGCGGAAAAAGTAGCAAGGGAAAATGCTATTAAGGGCGCAATTGTCATTATGGATCCATATTCGGGCGAGATAAAAGCGATGGTGAGCATGCCGGATTTCTCCCCATTATCACTTGAGAAAAGCATAAATGACGATGAGAATTACCCACTTGTCAATAGGGCGCTATCGGGATATAATCTAGGTTCGATATTCAAACTTGCCACCGCCTCCGCCGCATTGGAACAAGGCATAAATACTAATTTAGAATACGATTGTAAAGGCTATGTAGATGTTAAAGGACAGATAATGAATTGTCACAAGTTGGACGGGCACGGTGTTCTAGATATGGGGGGCGCAATTGTGAATTCGTGCAACACTTATTTTATTGAACTTGCATCTAAAATTGATGATAAAGTGCTTTTGTCGACGGCATCGGCACTTTCATTCGGGAAAAGTGTAAACCTAGCAACGGGAATGCGCTCCGTAAATGGGTATTTGCAGAATAAAGGCGAGCTATATAACCCAGCCGAAAAAGCTAACCTCAGCTTCGGTCAAGGTATGCTCCTAGCTACACCAATTCAGGTTGCGCAGATGACAAGCACATTCGTCAATGGTGGGAGAACGCCACGTGCATTTCTAGTAAAAGGTCTATCCTACGACGGTGAAACTATCGGCAGTGAAGAAACAGCTCCTGCCTTTACTAATGCGATTAGCAAAAGCACAGCAAATAAGATTAAAAACTTCATGATAGAAACGGTGGAAGATGAGAGCAACGAGAAATTCCACCCGACCAAAGCTACCGCTGGAGGAAAAACCGCCACCGCCCAAACGGGTAGAATGGATAAGGATGATAAGGAAATTCTACATGGTTGGTTAACGGGATTCACCCCGGCGAAAGCGCCGAAATATGTAATCACCATCTTGGTTGAGGGCGGAGGATATGGTTCATCGTCGGCAGGACCGGCATTTGCTGAAATATGCGACAAATTATATGAGCTTGAAGAATTAAGGGCAGAATCGCAAAATTAGAATTAATCACGAGCCTTTTTTAACGCTCAATCCAGCTAAAGGGCTGGTATTTGTCCAATTTACAAATCAAAGTATAAAAAGAGTTGACATTCTTACTACAATTGATATAATTGAAGTAAGAGAATTTTTTGACGGTGATGGGGATAATCGAGTATATTTGCATTCCAGAGATTGAACTACTATTGGTGTGAGGTTCTAATGCAGTAGCTTGAGTGCCGCTCCGGAGTCATTCCTGCGATGAGTGGGAGCGTATGCCTGCGTTAAAGGTTATAAAGTGGTGCGTTAATGCGCACAATTTGGGTGGTACCACGGAAAAGCTTTCGTCCCATTGCGGGCGGAAGCATATTTATTTTTAAGGAGAGATTTTTTCAATGAAATGGACAGGTCTAAATGACATAAGAGAGAGTTATCTAAGCTTTTTTGAGAGTAAAGGGCATTTAAGATTACCAAGCGCCTCACTCGTTCCACACGGGGATCCATCACTCTTGTTAGTTAATGCTGGAATGGCGCCGCTTAAAAAGTATTTCCAAGGACTAGAAACACCGCCTAGTAAACGTGTTACAACGTGCCAGAAGTGCATTCGCACACCGGATATTGAGCAGGTGGGGAAAACTTCACGTCATGGAACATATTTTGAGATGCTCGGGAACTTCTCATTCGGCGACTATTTTAAAGAAGAAGCTATCACATGGGCGTGGGAATACATTGTTGATGTTATGAAGTTGCCGCCTGAACGAATCTGGATTTCAGTCTATGAAGAAGATGATGAAGCATATGACATATGGACGAAGAAAGTTGGAGTATCACCGGATAAGGTCGTTAAATTGGGCAAGGAAGATAACTTCTGGGAGCTTGATTCCGGTCCATGCGGACCCTGTTCTGAAATGCATTTCGACATGGGGGAAGATCGTGGATGCGGCAAGGACGATTGCGGAATTGGCTGCGAATGTGATAGATATGTTGAATTTTGGAATCTAGTTTTCACACAATTCGACAGTGATGGCAAGGGAAATTATGCGAAGCTTGCCCACCCTAATATTGATACGGGAATGGGTCTTGAGCGGCTTGCGTGTATAATGCAGGGCGTAGATAATATATTTGAAGTAGATACTGTATCGAATATAATGAAGAAAGTTAGCAGCATAGCAAAAGTTGATTACAAAAAGGGCGAAATGTCGGACGTATCGCTTAGAGTAATTACCGACCATATCAGGAGCACTACATTCATGATTTCCGATGGTGTGATGCCTTCTAATGAGGGCAGGGGATATGTACTTCGCCGTCTAATTAGGCGAGCGGCACGACATGGTAGGTTGCTTGGCATTAATGGACCTTTCCTATATAAAGTGTGCGATACTGTAATTGATGAAAACCTCCATGCATATCCGGAGCTAGACGAAAATAGAGAATTTATCGAGCGTGTTATGCGCACCGAGGAAGAGAGTTTTGCAAAGACAATAGAAAAAGGTATGGAACTCCTCACGAGCGAAATTAAGAAGTTAGCCAGCCTACCCCAGAAGGAAAAAACTCTACTAGGTAAAATTGCTTTTAAACTTCATGATACATTCGGATTCCCTATCGATCTAACACGTGAGATTCTTGAAGAAAAGGGTATTGGCTATGAGGAGAAGAAATTCCACGAATTGATGAAAGCACAACGTGAAAAAGCTAGGAGTGCTAGAAAATCATCCGATGTTCACGGTTGGGGCGGTGAAATTTCTTCAGAAATAGCAAGTCTTAATACGGAATTCATCGGCTATGCATCGTTTGCAACCGATGCTAACATCGTAGGAATGTATTCGGGTAATCAGAACATTGATAGCGCATCTAAGGGCGATGACGTTATAATTGTGCTGGATAGAACACCATTCTATGCTGAAAGCGGCGGACAAGTTGGCGATGCAGGAACTATCGAAATGGGCGATGCAAGCATTAAAATTGAAGACACGAGGAAAGCCCCAGGTGGTCAAACGATGCACCTAGGAACAGTAGAAGAGGGTACATTTAATAGAGGGGATACCGTTAAAGCATCGGTAGATGAATCGCTGCGCAAGGCAACAATGCGAAATCATACATGTGCGCATCTTTTGCAAGCGGCATTGCAAGAAGTATTAGGCGACCATGTGCATCAAGCTGGGCAAATGGTTGATAATGAAAGATGTAGATTCGACTTCTCCCACTTTAACGCAATGACGAAAAGCGAAATTGAGGAAGTTGAGCGAATTTGCAATAGGCAAATCCTTGAGGGTAAAGAAGTAAAAGTGAGTGAAATGCCCCTTGAGGAGGCTAAGTCTAAAGGAGTAATAGCACTATTCGGTGAAAAGTATGGCGATATTGTGCGTGTTATTGAGATTGAGGGATTCTCCGCCGAATTATGCGGTGGAACTCATGTCGACAATACATCTAAATTAGGACTGATGAAGATTATATCCGAATCGTCGGTTGCGTCGGGAGTGAGGCGAATTGAGGCAGTCACGGGCGATGGTGTGCTTGAACTTATTGACGACTCAAATAGAACAATCTTTCATGCGGCAAAGGCACTAAAACTAAATAATCTTAGTGAGTTAGTCACAAGATGTAAAACGCTAGTAAACGACCTTAAAGATAGAGAAAAGCAAATAGATGAACTTAATCAAAAAATGGCTAAATCACAGCTTGACAACATCATTGATGGTGCAAAGCAGGTTAATGGCTTCACCGTGATAACTGCTGAATTCCCATCAGTATCGAACGATGCACTTAGGAAGATGGGCGACACAATTAAGGATAAGTACCCCAATGCTATTGCAGTTATTGCAGGGACATCTAATAAGAAATCAACCTTGCTTGCAATATGCGGTAAATCAGCCGTCAAGATGGGTGCGCATGCTGGTAAAATTGTTTCGCAAGTTGCTGCAATTACAGGCTCAAAAGGCGGGGGACGTCCCGACAGTGCTATGGCAGGTGTTGGTGATATAGATAAACTCCCCGAAGCATTGAACGCATTAGAAAGCATAGTCGAAGAAATTTAGAAAGGTTGGATAGGGATGAACTGTATTTTTTGCAAAATTGCCAAGGGGGAGGCTCCTTGCACTAAAGTGTATGAAGATGATTTAGTAATAGCATTCAAGGATTTAAGTCCTATCGCACCTACACATGTGCTAATCATACCGAAAGAACATATTGACAGTGCTGCCGATATTAATAGTGAAAATTCTCATTTAATATCAAGGATTTTTGAAGTTGCATCGAGCATTGCAAAAGAAGAAAAACTTGATGATGGATTCAGAATTGTAACGAATGCCAAGGAGCATGGCGGACAAACTGTTCCGCACTTGCATTTCCACCTAATCGGCGGCAAAAAGCTTGATATGAAGATGGGATAGGTCGAAAAGCAACTTTGATTAAGGATTGATTATAATGGATTATTATACAATGGAAATTGCAGGACTGCGACGACAGCTACCTATTTGTCCGATTAACGATAAGGTGAGCATTGCCGCATTCATAATGTTTTCCGATGTAGAAATTACAATAGCATCGGCAAAAGCGCTAATTGAAAAAGCACCCGAATGTGATATAATTGTCACCGCCGAGAGCAAAG
>CALLQQ010000066.1 GCA_938014915.1 uncultured Clostridia bacterium | reverse complement strand
CACGCAGATAGTATTCTGTGATGTATCTACCCCGAAAGCTGACGCATCTGAATTCACCGTATACCGTGACATCAAGGACAAGTTAATTGATAGAGGTATCCCGGAAGGAGAAATAGCATTCATACATGATGCTAAGACAGATGTGCAAAGGGATAAGCTATTTGCTAAAGTGCGCAGTGGTGATACCCGCATTATAATCGGTAGTACATTTAAGATGGGAACGGGCACGAACATTCAAAATAAACTTGTCGCTCTACATCACCTTGATTGTCCATGGCGCCCGGCAGATATTGAACAGCGTGAAGGTCGAATACTCCGTCAAGGCAATGAGAACGATGAAGTGGAAGTATTAAGGTATGTTACGCAGGGCACATTCGATGCTTATCTTTGGCAGATAGTTGAGCAAAAGCAAAGTTTCATCACACAGGTTATGACATCGAAGTCCATTGCTAGAAGTTGCGAAGATATCGATGAAACGGTACTATCCTATGCGGAAGTTAAATCACTTGCGACGGGTAATCCGCTGATTAAAGAGAAGATTGATATTGATATTCAGATAAATCGCCTACAAGCTTTGAAGGCGGCATATAACAATCAAAGGTATTCATTGCAAGACCAATTTAGCTATGCGCTCCCTAAAGAGATACAAAAGATAAATGAGCAAAAAGCTAGAACAATGCAGGATATAGCATTGCGTGACAACAATAAAACCGAAGATTTCATAATGGTATTAGATGATATAGAATTCACAGAACGAGAAAAGGCTGGTGAGTATCTTTCAAAACAGCGCAAGCACTTACCAGCACCTAATATGGAAAAGGCGGTCGGTAAGTTCAAAGGCTTTGATGTAATCGCAATGAGGTCGAGTTTCGGACTGCTGAATATAGCTTTAAAAGGAACGAATACATATGTAATAGAATTCGGTGATAGCCATCATGGAACTATAATTCGCCTTGAGAATTCAATCAATTCCCTTGAAAAACGCATGGAAGAACTAGAGAAGAGAGAGGAATCCGCAAACAAGAACCTCATATTAGCAAAAGAGGAATATGAGAAGCCTTTCGAGCATGATGAGGAGCTGAGCGGTCTGTTAGCAAGGCAATCGGAGCTGAACATCTTGCTAGACTTTGATAAAGACGGTGCAGAGAATATAATTGATGATACTCCCACCAATTCAGAGGTAAGTAGAACGGAAACCGTGAGAATGAGTGTGAGATGATGTTGTAATCACAAGAAAGGCGAAAGGATAAAAGAAGATGTTTAGTATAAGAAAATTAAAAACAGTTTTAATACAGGATACCGCGACGATCCGCAAGGCAGAGGG
>CALLQQ010000065.1 GCA_938014915.1 uncultured Clostridia bacterium | reverse complement strand
ATAAGGCGGTTCTATGGTGTAATGGCAAAAAAGCAGGAAATACGTGACTTGTTCGGCAAATTTTAATGTTAATTTACTTGCAATTTCATAAAAATAACTATATAATGAAGATGAAGCATTTAAACATCAATGAATGGAGAGGTGTAGTAATGAGTTTTTTAGATGATGTATTTTCAAAAGCTAAAGACGTCACAAAGGCGGCAGGGAAGAAAACTGACAATCTTGTTAAAATATCGAAATTAAAGATGCAATGTGCGACGATTAACAATAACATCAGATCAACATATGAAAAGTTGGGTAATACCGTGTATGATATGATTAAATCCGATAGTGAGAACCAAACAGTTCTCCTCGGTGTCGTATCGGAAATTGACGATCTGTATAAACAACTTGAGCGCACAACCAAAAAGCTAGAAAAATTGAGGAAGATTTATTCGTGTCCAAGATGCGACGAGAAGAATAAGGCTACGGCGGTTTATTGTGCCAAATGCGGTAAAAGACTTGTTGTGACGGATTCGTATGAAGATAATGATATCTATGTTGATGTTGATATAGACGACGATGACGATGATGATATAGGATTCCCATCGGTAGAGTAGTGTGAGAAAAAGCAGCAGATAAAATCCGTTATAATCGGTTTTTACCTGCTGCTTTTATAATATGTTGTTCTTTATACAACTGCTATTTAATTGACATTCACACCTTTAATGGCGGAAATGATCTTCTCTTTATTCGATAGACCGACCATTCTTTCAACTTCTTTGCCGTCCTTGAAAATTACCATCGTCGGTATGCTGAACACTCCGAATTGGCTGGCGAGGTTTTGCGCATTGTCGACATTCACCTTTGCGATAATTGCCTCATCACCAATAGATTTTGCGGTATCTTCTAGGATTGGTGCTAACATCTTGCATGGACCGCACCATGGCGCCCAGAAATCTACCAATACGGGCACCTCTGAATTTTCGATAGTTTCATTGAAATTTTGCTCATTTAGTTCTAGAATTGACATTTACTATTCCTCCTTAAAGTTCTTAATATATCTAATCATATTCGTTGCTGCAATTGCCCCGTCGGAAACAGATTTTGCAATTTGTGCTAACCCTCCGATACAATCGCCTCCAGCGAATAGGCCATCAAGATTTGTCATATAATCTTCGTCAACGACTATGTTATCATTCTGCGTAATGATGCCGAGTGTTTGTGCAAAATTTGATGCACCAGCAGTGCCGATAGCGACAAAGATTCCATCAACGGGATATGATTCATCGCCCGATGTTAAGACTTCCTCAACTTTTACATCTCCACTTATTTCAGTAATTTTATCATATACTATATTTGCATCAGTGGGGAAAAGCTTAGAAATATCTTTACTACCATCTGTAAATACGGTGATTTTATCCGTGAAACTCCTTAGCTGCTCATATTCATGTGCTGCATAGTCGCCACTGCCGATTAAAGCGAGTGTCTTATCACGATAGAAGAATCCATCGCATACAGCGCAGAAGCTAATTCCCTTACCCTGGAATTCTCTAAATCCTTTTACCTTGAGTCCTGTACGTTGTTTGCCGGAAGCTAGGAAAATAGATTTCGCCTGGTAAGTATTACTTGGAGTGCTCACTGTAAAGGCATGCGCCTTTTCAATTGAGGTAACCTCATCAGTTAGAATTTCTATCCCTAATCGCTCAGCTTGTTTGATGCTTTGTTTTGACAATTCCTCACCGGAGATAGTATCGGTAAAACCATAGTAATTATCGATTTTTTCCGCTTTTTCCAATGCGCCGATACCTTTGCCGATAACGAGTACATTCCTATTTGCTCTAGCTAAATAGATAGCGGCAGAAATTCCAGCGGGGCCTTTTCCTATTACAATTGCGTCGAACATATTAAACACCTCTTGTTTATTATTATATCCAATAAGTCACAAATAATATGTGACAATATCACGGAAGCCATAAAATTAAAATATATAATTAAAGCATAAGAATGGAGGAATATTTATGAAAGTTATTATTGTTGGTGGGGTGGCTGGTGGAGCATCGGCTGCTGCACGATTAAGAAGAAACAATGAAAATGCCGAGATTATCCTGATTGAACGTGGGGAATTCATATCATATGCCAATTGTGGACTACCATATTATATCGGTGGTACAATCGTAGATAAAGAGGCGCTCACACTCCAAACACCTGAGAGCTTTAATGCTAGGTTCAATATTGATATTAGAGTGTTATCCGAGGCAACAAAAATTGATCCCGATAATAAGAAGATAACAATTTTAGATAAAAAGACGGGCAAAAGCTATGAGGAAAGTTATGATAAACTTGTTTTATCGCCCGGTGCTGAACCGATCACGCCGAAAATTGACGGCATTGACAATGATAGAGTCTTTACACTAAGGACGATACCCGACACATATCGCATTAAGGAATATATTGATAGCAAATCACCAAAAAGTGCCGTTATCGTCGGCGGTGGATATATTGGTATCGAAATGGCGGAGAACCTCCATGATGCGGGGCTTGATGTAACAATCGTCGAACTAGCGGATCATGTAATCGGTGCAATCGACTATGATATGGCGTGCGAAGTGCATAATCACATCAGGAAAAAGGGGGCGAAGCTCATCTTAAACGATGCTGTAAATGCAGTCGAAGATGGGGATTCGCTAACTGTCAAGTTAAACGAATCCAGCATTGAAACAGATATCGTTATATTAGCAGTTGGAGTGCGCCCCGATACAGACTTTGCTAAATCTGCTGGCATTGAAGTTAATGATAGGGGTTCTATTATCGTCAATGAGCGAATGCAGACGAGCATCCCCGATATATATGCAGCAGGTGATGCCATTGAAGTAATGGAATTCGTCACAAAGACAAAATCCTTTATACCGCTTGCTGGTCCTGCGAACAAGCAGGGAAGAATTATCGCCGATCATATATGCGGCATGGATAGAAAATATACGGGCACTCAAGGAACATCAATTCTAAAATGTTTTGATCTTACCGTTGCGTGTACAGGCATTAACGAAAGAGCGGCAAAGGCACATGGAATAGATTATGAAAAGTCATTCACTTATTCTGCCTCCCATGCTTCATATTACCCTAATGCAACCGATATGTCAATAAAACTTTTATTTGAAAAAGGTAGCGGAAAAATACTAGGTGCGCAAATTGTCGGTAGAGATGGTGTCGATAAAAGATGTGATGTAATAGCGACCGCGATTAGGGCGAATATGACGGTATTTGACTTAACAGAGCTAGAATTATCCTATGCACCGCCATACTCATCGGCTAAAGATCCAGTCAATATGGCTGGATATGTTGCAGAGAATATCCTCAACAATCGTGTGAAAATATTCCATTGGCATGACGTCAATAGCATTGATTCTAGTAAGGGAACTTTACTAGATGTTAGGACACCGGGCGAATATGAATATGGAACAATTGCAGGATATGAATCAATCGAACTTGACGAATTAAGACGTAATCTTGATAAACTTGATAAATCTAGGCCAGTATATATTACTTGCCAAATAGGCTTACGTGGCTATATAGCATGCAGAATTCTTACTCAAAGTGGTTTTGAATGTTATAATTTACCGGGTGGTTATAGATTATATAATGAAATTTACAACGGCGATGAAGAAAAAATTCTGGAAGTAAATATGGAAACACAGAGATAGATTTCACCACACATTTCACAAAAAAGCAACAGCGGCGGAATTGTCGCTGTTGCTTAAATAATATTCTATCCTCTTAAAAACTTAATATATAACCAGTTTTTAAGCCTATTCGGTAGTATGGCGATAAATATCTGCCCTAGAACGGCGATAATAAAATCAAGCGGTGATGAAAATCCTAGCCGCATGGAATCGTATCTTGACTTAATAACTGCCGATGTATTTTTGAATGTGCCCCGCCTAGCATAGGCATCGGAATTAAGGCGGAAGTAGACAAGTCCCTCGTCGATATTCTTCGATTTTGCTCCATTATGTAGGAGCCGTATAAAGAGATCATAATCTTCACAACGTTTTAGTCCGCTGTATCCGCCGACGGACAGGACGGTACTTTTTTTATACACTACCGTCTGATTATTAAATGGGGATCGCCTTTTAGCGAACTTCACGATATCATTATGATCGGTTGGTACCTCCCTAACGGCGGTAACATTTGATATATCGCCATCGAATTCAACCAATTGTGAGCCGATAATATCTAACTCACCGTCTAATTGGAATTCCCTTATTTGCAACTCGCATCTATCTTTCCTTGAAATATCATCGGCATCCATTTTAACGATGAGCTCGCATTTACATTCGGACAGCCCAGCATTAGCGGCACTGCCAATGCCACAATTCTTCGATAATTCGACTATATTGAATAAATTCGGATACTGCTTATCGAAATCATCGATGACTTTATCAAGTTCAGGAGTTAATGGCCCGTCCTTGACTAGCACGAATTCATATGGGGGGAGGGATTGCTCCACCATACTTTTAATACTCTGTGCTAGATATTCTGGTTTTTCCCTATGGTAAACCGACATTAGAACTGAGTATTTATCTTTTTCGTTAATGCTCAAATAGTTCTCTCTCCAATCAAGTATCAAGGCAAAACTTGGGCTAATTTAGCTATTTGTATGCTCATGCGGAATGTATACAATACCACTTCCACGGTAGGAATCCTGCTTAATATTAATACTTCTCCTCCTCATAAAGGTTACATGAATTGTAGAATCACCGTCCCACAATTCGCCGGAGATATAATATCTTCCCTCGATAAGGCTATCGGTATTAATAGTGAATGATAGCTTATGATCGCCAATTTCCGAATTGAGCGTCTTGCTCTCATCACGTTTATCACTTGAATATATTAGGTTCTTTCCAGCATCGTATACTGAAAAACCAAAATTGATTAACTGTATATCAACTTTAACCGTATAGGTCAGGCTGATATGAATATCTTCCCCCACGTTGAAATTATTTGTCTTTTTACCACTTGCATTAGTGATAACAACATTCTTAACATCGAATAAATCACGTGGCGATACAATTTCATACATTTGCTCATCAAGTTCTTTAAGCTTCGCCCTCTCCTGTTTGAGGAAGTTCTCATACTGGACAACGACATCACCTAAATCGCCATAATCCATTACCTTCCCTTCGTGGAGCCACATCGCTTTAGTACAGAATGCTTTTATAGTGCCGAGTGAATGACTAACGAATAAAATCGTTTTCCCCTGTTGGCGGAATTCCCTCATTCTTTCGATGCACTTAAGCCTGAAAACATCGTCCCCCACTGCCAAAACCTCATCAACTAGAAGAATATCGGGGTCGACATTGACGGATATAGCGAATCCGAGCCTTGCCCTCATTCCACTTGAATAGGTGCGTACGGGTGAATTGATATGTTCGCCAATATCGGCGAAATCAATTATTTCTTGCAACCTGTCCTCAATTTCCCTTTTGCTAAGCCCCATTGATACGCCCTTTAAAAAGATGTTCTCTATGCCCGTTAGCTCAAGGTCAAATCCCGATGTTAATTCGAGCATGGCGGCAATTCTTCCATTTACTTTAACGTGGCCCTTTGTCTGTCTAGTTACACCGGTGATAATTTTGAGCAAGGTGGACTTGCCGGATCCGTTCCTGCCGAGGATCGCTATTACTTCACCTTTGGGGAATTCGGCATTGACATTTTTCAAAGCATAGAATTCATTATAATGCTTCTTTTTAGTCAGAGCGTCCCACACTCTCCAAAGAGGCGAGGCGTAGAGCTTATACATCTTTGTAAGATTTTTTATACTAACTGCACTTTGCATTAATCATTCTCCTGTTTTATAAAATATCTGCGAATTCTTTTTCTAAACGTTTAAATAAATATGCGCTGAGGAGTGAGAAGATAATTAGGAATGCCCAGAAATAGGCTGTCCATTTATAGTGGTGAAAAAACCAAGTTTTATACACGAATGTATCACGGTATCCCGATACTATATAGGATAATGGATTAAGCTTTATTATGAATTTTACGGTTTTATTCTGCAAATTATCAAGCGACCATAGAATTGGGGTTAGCCAGAATAACATCTGCGTAACGGAGCGCAGTAGATGGTCAAAATCCCGACTGACAACGACAAGGGCAGAGAAAAACAACGCTATTACCCACATTAGGAGGAATAAACATATCATATAATAAGGGAGCTGCAACATGTAAATAGATAATCCAAATCCCGAAAATATAAATGTCAATATCGCAAGCCCGAGTATAGTGCAATGCACCCAAAAGAAGTGCAAATTCGAGAAAGTGGGAATAGTTGCTATCGGGAAGACGGATTTCGTCACTAGGTGCCTATTCTGCACAATGCAACGTGCGCTGCCGCTAAGAACATCGGAAATAAAGAACCACGGAACAATCCCGGCGATGAGCCATAGTAGGAAAGGCGCTTCTTCAAGCTTCCTCCCGCCGCGGATACCAACTTGAATACCGAACCAGTACACACCGATAAAAACAATCGGCTTAACGAGTGCCCAAATAGTGCCGAATGAAGTGCCGCTATAACGCTTTTTAAGTGCTATAATTGACATTGCAACCGATTGACGGAAATTCACTATATTAGTATGGATTATTTCCGCAAGACTTTTAAATGCTGTTATCATTAATTGAACCATGCCTTTCGATAATTATATTAGTAAAAAGCTCATAAAATCAGTAATATAAGGGAAAGATATAACCTTTTGTCCACAGTTAATTATAGCACAAAGACCATTATTGTCAACCTAAAATGCAAGAAACGGGCAGAAAATTTACATATACTGTAAGTGCGGTGGTGGATTGTGCAAATAATCTGTTGTAATTGCCAGCGGGGCATTAAATTGACAATCATACACTAAAATAATATAATTAAAGGGAAGCGACTATCGACAGCAAAGTTAAGGAGTAGATGAAAATCAAAGGTTATATAAAGCAGAAGGCAAAGTCCGTTCTACTAAAAATTGTCCTGCCCATATTATATAGATTCCATTCTAGAAAAGAGATTAACCCGAATAAATGCGTCTTTGCCGATGCGAGAGGTGCGAAGATTCCGTTCCATATGGAATTGATGCGAGATGAATGTATTCGCATGGGGAATGAAGTTGTAGAATTTTATGCCGATTTCAGCAAATGCGGCATTAGGGAGCTAATTCGGCAGATTAGCGGATTTATTAAGGAATATGCAACTTGTCGATGCGTGTTTATATGCGATTATTATATGCCGGTATATGGATGCAAAAGGCGTGACGGAACGAGCGTCGTTCAGCTATGGCATGGGAGTGGATTGTTCAAGAAATTCGGCTATGCGACCGAAGATGATATACCAAAGAGCTTCACAGCGAGGGCACATACAAACTATACTTTGGTAACGGTATCGGCAGAGATTTCGAGGGAAAGTTATGCCCGTGCGATGGATGTTGATGTTGATATAATAAAAGCACTTGGCATAAGTTCAACTGATATGTTATTTGATGATGAATATATAGATGGGCAAAGGGAAGAATTTTTCCGTCGGTATCCGCATCTTGAGGGCAAGAAGATTATAACCTATGCGCCGAGCTTCCGAGGTAGCGCATCTAGTCCCGATGATTTTGAATTACCCGATTTTGATAAGCTATCCCGTGACCTAGGTGAAGAATATGCACTGCTGATAAAACTACATCCTCTAATGTATAAAAGGGTGGGCGATTTAGAGGCGCTACCTAGCAATTGCTATAATTGCGGCGGCGAAGATATATACCGCCTGCTTATAGTATCATCGGCATTGGTGTCGGATTATTCAGCTATAATAAATGAGGCATCTTTACTAGGTAGGGCAGTATTATTCTATGCTCCCGATCTGGATGAATATCAGAGTAAAAGAGGATTCTTTATAAATTATAGGGAGGATTTGCCCGGCAGTATTTGCGCAACGACAGAGGAATTATCCGCCCATTTACGGGATTTAGATAGATACGATTACGAAAATCTGGCTGCCTTTGCAAGTAAATTCATGGGTGCTTGCGATGGCAATTCTACTAGAAGAATATACGAAGATGCTATGGGGAAGGATTTAGATAGCAAGTAATAACAAACTAAAGGAGATGATGATATGGATAGCACATATTCAAAGAGAACATTAAAGCAGCTATTAAAAGAAAGGTTGGAAATCGACTTTAGGACCGATTTCGACAGTGCTACGAATGCGCAGTTCTATAAGGCAATATCACTAATCGTTGTTGATTACCTGAAAGAAAAACGCTCACGCTTTATGGCGAAGATGAACTCCGAGGGTAGGAAGCAAGCATATTACATCAGCATGGAATTCCTAATGGGGCGCTCACTTAAAACTAACCTCTACAACCTAGGATTCGCCGATGCCGCTAGGGAGATGTTCGCCGATCTTGGAATAGATATTGAAAATATCTATGATAATGAGCCCGATGCAGGGCTAGGGAATGGTGGACTTGGGCGGTTAGCCGCCTGCTACCTTGATGGGCTAGCATCAACCGACTATCCTATGACGGGGTATTCTATCCTCTATGAATACGGTATCTTCAAGCAGCAAATTATCGACGGATGGCAAACAGAATTGCCCGATAATTGGTTGCCTGGGGGCGGTGTTTGGCTTGTTCCGGTGCCCGATCAAGCGATAGATGTAAGATTAGGCGGAGAAATTGAGGAAAGATGGGAAGATAAATACCACCACATTACCCATAAAAATTATAGTACAGTCAAGGCGATACCATATGATATGTATGTGTCGGGGTATAAAAGTCACGGTGTTTCTAAACTCCGTTTATGGAAGGCTGAGGCTCTTAGCTTCGATATGAATTTATTCATCAGTGGTGAATATGCACGGGCATTGGGCGCAAACGACGTTGCACATGCAATTTCAAAAGTGCTATATCCTAACGATAATCACCTTGAGGGGAAGTCATTGAGGCTCCGCCAGCAATACTTCATGTGTGCCGCCGCAATTGGCGATATCGTAATGCGCCATATGCGAACATACGGAACACTTGATAATTTGCATGAAAAGGCGGCAATCCATATTAACGATACGCACCCGACATTAGCTATTCCCGAATTGATGCGTGTGCTAATTGATGACTGCGGATATGAATGGGATAAAGCATGGAATATCGTGACTAAAACCTTTGCATATACTAATCATACGGTAATGAGTGAGGCGCTTGAAGTATGGGATAAGAATCTAATGGAGGAGATACTACCGCGGATTCTATCTATAATAGTTGAGATAAATAACCGTTACTGTAAGGAGATTTTTGATAGAACGCATGACAGCGATAAGACGTCAAGACTATCGATAATCCTAGACAATCAAGTCAAAATGGCGAATCTTTGCATTGCGGCATCGTATAGCGTTAATGGCGTTTCCAAGCTCCATAGCGACATAATTAAGAATGAAGTATTTGCCGAGCAGGCGGAGCTTGAGCCCGAAAAATTCCGCAATGTGACGAATGGCATTGCATATCGCAGATGGCTATTGCAATCCAATCCAAATTTAACCAACCTATTAACGGAATGCATTGGTGATGGCTTCAAAAAAGATGCGAACGAATTGGCGAAGTTCGCAAAGTTCAAAGATGATGCGGCGGTAATCGACAAATTAGCAGTAGTGAAGAAGCTAAATAAAGAGCGGTTTGCAAAGTATGTTAAGAATAAGATGGGTATTGAAGTTAATATCGACAGTATTTTTGATGTTCAGGTTAAGCGACTGCACGAGTATAAGCGCCAACATCTCAATGCGCTGAATATTATCGCTGAATACAACTATATTCGGGAGAATCCCAATGCGCCATTCCAGCCGAAAACATATATATTTGCGGCTAAGGCGGCGCCCGGATATTATCTAGCTAAGCAGATCATTAAGATGATTTGGTCGATAGGCGAGCAGCTGCGTAAAGACCCTGTTCTAAGCAAAAAGCTCAGTGTAATATATCTTGAGGACTATAATGTTACAATGTCGGAAGTGCTAATGCCGGCAAGCGAATTTAGCGAGCAAATTTCACTAGCAGGTACGGAGGCATCGGGCACTGGCAATATGAAGTTAATGCTAAATGGTGCGTTAACGATAGGCACATATGATGGTGCGAATGTTGAAATTAGTGAGCAGGTCGGTGCCGAGAATTTCATTGAATTTGGCATGAGAAAGGAAGAAGTTATAGCACTAAAAGGAATGGGCTATTCCCCCGAAAAGTATTATGAAGAAAATGATGTAATCAAGAATGCAATTAGTCAAATGTATTCGGGGATTAATGGAGCGAATTTCAGTGAAGTTGCCGACAATTTGCGGTTCAAAGATGATTATATGGTACTTGCAGATTTTGCCGATTATCAGCGAGCGCAGAAATTTGCTAGCGAATGTTATGCGAATAAAAGCCTGTACGGGAAAATGTCGGTAAGCAATATTGCAGGTGCTGGAATCTTCTCCGCCGATCGTGCTGTTACTGACTATGCAAAAGAAATTTGGAACCTGTAATTTAGACAAAGGGGGACATTATGAGAATTTACGATCCGTGGGATAAGAATTATAAATCGAAATTCGGCGCCATCTCTTGCGGGAGTGAGGTTACAATTAGAATAGCTGTCGAATGTTCACTGCATCCTAAAGATGCTATACTTATCCTTTTCCGTCCCGATCAAAAGGAGCGCTTTATAAGGATGAAGCCCATTGGCGGTGATGAATTCGGCATATGTAGGTTTGAGGCGACTTTCACACTAACGAATGTTGGAATTCACTACTATCATTTTTCAATTGGTATCGGTGATGGCAGGCGGCTTATTAAGAAAAGCGGCGCCAATATCGGCACATTCGATGGTGAGCATTCATTCCAACTCACGGTATACGATAGCAACTTTAAGACGCCCGATGTATTTAAGGGCGGAGTGATGTACCAAATCTTCCCCGATAGATTTAATAGGAGCGGCAAAAATCATGATGGAATACCGACGGATAGAGTCATTCGCCGTGATTGGGGCGGCACACCGCATTACCTCCCCGATGAGAATGGAATTGTGCGCAACAATGATTATTTCGGCGGTGATTTAGACGGCATAGCAGAGAAACTACCCTATCTCAAGGAATTGGGAGTGGACTATATTTATCTAACCCCCATATTCGAGGCACACGAGAATCATCGCTACAATACTGCCGATTACCTCAAAGTCGACCCACTATTAGGAACGAATGATGACTTCACAAACCTATGTAAAACCGCCGCCGAATACGGCATGAAAGTAATCTTAGATGGTGTGTTCAGCCATACGGGCGCCGATAGTGTCTACTTCAACAAGAATGGGCGGTATGATAGCATTGGAGCATATAATTCGCAGGATAGCCCCTATTCGTCATGGTATACATTCCACAACTTTCCACGTGATTATGAATCATGGTGGGGATTCGATACATTGCCGAATGTGAACGAAAACGACGAAAGCTATACTGAATTTATTTGCGGTGAAGGTGGCGTACTTGAGTACTGGATTGAGCAGGGCGCATCAGGGTATAGGCTTGATGTAGCTGACGAATTGCCCGATGAATTCCTAGACGAATTAAGAATTGCAGTAAAACGCAGCTCAGAACATAGTCTTATTATCGGGGAAGTGTGGGAGGATGCCTCTAATAAGGAGAGCTATGGAATAAGAAGAAGATACCTCCTAGGTGAACAACTTGACAGTGTTATGAACTATCCCTTTAAAGAGGCGATACTAAACTATATCAAGTATGCCAATGCTGGGGAATTTGTCGATAGCATTATGACGATACTGGAGAATTACCCAAAGCCTGCGATAGATGTGTTGATGAATTCAATTTCTACCCATGATACGGAGCGAGCCCTCACTAGAATTGCTGGTGAAGATGCACATAATCGGGATAAAACATGGCAGGCACAGTATAAACTTGGTGATTGGGAATATGCCAAGGCAGTAGCACACTTGAAATGTGCCATGGTATTGCAATTTTTCCTACCGGGGATTCCTTGCATATATTATGGCGACGAAATTGGAATGCAGGGATACCGTGATCCGTTCAATCGTGGCTGCTTTACTTGGGATGCGATTGACGAGAATTTAAGAACATTCACCGCTGAACTTGCTAGCATTCGCAGCGAATTGCAATGTATGAAGGAGGGCGAATTCACTGCGCATTTTGCAACTGGCGATACATTTATTTTTTCTAGATATGATGAAAAAATAAATGACGGGGTATTAATCTACCTTAATAAAAGCCATTTTAAGCAGAAATTTTCTCCCTATTGTGAATTGATGAAAGGATATGAATTCGTTGGTATCATTAGGGGGCACGAGGAAGAAGAAATAGAAATTCCACCCTATGATTATGCGGTAATTAGAATAAGACGATAGAAAAAATGCCCTAGCTTAAAATGAATAGCTAGGGCATTTTTGCGGATAATAGCAGAAAGAGGGGGGATATAATGCCAAAGGATAGTCAGCCTGATAACAAAAAGGCGAGGAAAGAGAAAGCAAATCATCAAACACCGATAACTAGGGAGAATCAGAATAAAAATAGGAATGCAAAGAAGAAATCAATCAAAAATAACGATGTTTAATCATGGAGGTTAATATGGCTAAAAAAGGCATGAAAAGACCAAGCCCCGAAGAAGTGGGCGGCGGCAAGAAACCGAAAAATACGGTTAAACCCGTACCCGAACTCCAAGGAAAGGCAAAGCATAGCAAGGAAAAGGCGAAACCGCTTTAGTCCGCATTGTCCGATTAATCGGACAATGCGGACTATTTAATATTATCAAACAAACAAGTATTTGCATATAATGAATGGAGGTGATAATAATGAACATTCCTAAAAGGACATCGGCGGATATTACGGACGTTAAAGTGAATAAGGAATTTACATATAAAGATATACCAGTGTTGAAGCTTGAGGTATCATATCCTCAACTCAACTGCCGCAGGAATCCAGAATCGGCAAGGAGGATTAACAGAATCTGCAAGAACTACGCGGATTGTGTATGCCTATTTGCGCAAAGGCAACTCTACCCAGAGGCAATACGAGGATATAAGTATTCGATGGAGAATGACTTCCCCTTTAATGCATATGAAACAGTCCTAGCCTATAATGTAACCTGTAACGAATCCTGCATTTTCAGCTGTTATTTCGATAGATATGAATATACGGGCGGCGCACACGGTACCACATATAGGACTTCAGTAAATTGCAATCTATATAACGGCATGGTCATTAACCTAAGTGATATATGTGTATCTAGGTATTATAGGCGTAAATTGCTTGAGCAAATTTTAGAGCAAGCCGATGGCAATTTAGCACTCAATCCCGGCATTTATTTTGAGAATTATAGAGAATTAATAGTTAAACACTTCTCTACTTGCAACTTCTGCATAACGCCGCAGGGAATAGATATTTACTATCAGCAATATGCAATTGCACCGTATTCGACGGGAATAGTTGTATTTTCTATTCCGTGCGATGTGCCGGATCAGTATTTTAATCGTTAAGAATCTTATCTAGGAATTCGTTTATCGATTCCTTGTCGAGCTCATGTAAGATGAATTCGCTATTTGTCTTTGCACCGATGGATTTGTAGAATCCCAGTGCATTGTGATTATGTTCAGAACATATCCATTCGATGCTTTCATAACCGAGCCGCACCGCACGACGGGCAATCTCAGCAATGAGAATTTGCCCGTATCCTCTTTTTTGAGAGGAGGGAGCAATATATAAATCCTCCAGATATATGGACTTCTTGCCCGAAAAAGAAGAATATATATCGTAGAATAGCGCATATCCAATTGGTGAATCTGTTTCGATAATCAGTGCGTGAATGAACCCATCAATGGCGAGAGCCGATTCCAATGTTGATGCATTAGTAGTGAATCTATGTGATTTGCCCAGCACCCGTGAAAAATCACGCATCAATCCTAGCAGACAATCTATATCTTTGCTCGATACTTCTCTAATACTATAAGGTTGCATAAAATCACCCCAATTATATATAATCACCGTACAGCTTGGTGAATTCATAAAGGGAGAGCATTCGCACAACTGTTTACATAAAATTAATATTTCCATTTACGTTAAAAGTTGAATCTTCATAGAATAATACTCATAATTGGTGCAATAATAAACAACAATTACCATAATATATAATAAAGTTGGTGTTTATAAAATATGTTTAACTTTCTATTACGCAAGCTAAAATACACCTTAACTAAGGGGAAGATAGCGAATGAAATTATTCACCCAGAGGTTAAAATAGATTCCGAAATTGGTACGGAATTAAAGGGCAACCTAGAAAAAATTAAAGAGATACTTGGCGATAGTGATGACATTGTCATACGTGAATTCACTCTATGCGATATAAATGAAACAAAGGCCGCCCTTGTCTATGTCGATGGTCTAACTGAGGGATTAACGATTAATGAGAGCATCATAAAGCCGCTAATGTATTATAGTCCTGATTCCGACATAGACTTCATGCTACCTAAGGGAAAGGGAGCAAAAGGTAGTGAAGCTACCCCTAGCATCGAAGAATTCGCAAAGAAAAGATTATGTATAGGTGAGATTGAAGAAGTATCAACATACGATAAAATTATTGAAGGCTGCCTTAATGGCGATTCAGCATTGATAATCGACGGCTATAATCAGTGCATCGTAATAAATACGAAAGGCTGGGATCAAAGAAGCGTCGAGGAACCAGCGACTGAATCCGTAGTGCGTGGACCGAGAGAGGGCTTTACAGAAAATATCAGAACAAACACCGCCCTAATTCGTAGGAGAGTAAAACACCCCGACTTAACAATGAAGTCAACTACCCTAGGGCGCCGAACAAGAACGAATGTTACACTAGCATATATAAGGGGGATAGCGAATGATGCCCTAATTAAAGATATTGAAAAAAGACTGGCGAAGATTGATACCGACGCAATACTTGAATCAGGATATATCGAACAATATATTGAAGATGCGCCTTTTTCAATATTCTCTACTATGGGCTATACTGAAAAGCCCGATGCCATTGCCGGAAAAATTCTTGAGGGTAGGGTAGCCATATTAGTCGATGGAACGCCATTCGTCGTGACGGCGCCATTCTTGTTTTTAGAGAGCTTCCAAACTACTGAAGATTATTATATTCGCCCGTATATGGCGACATTTTTAAGATTTATAAGATTCTTATGTTTTTTAATCAGCATATTAGCACCAGCAATGTACGTCGCATTTACAACATATCATCATGAGTTGATACCGACAGAATTGCTATTCACTATTGCCGTGTCGAGGGAGGGGACGCCATTCCCAGCGGCGGTGGAGGCGCTGATAATGATAATAGCATTCGAGATATTAAGAGAATCGGGAGTGCGATTGCCGCGGCCTGTCGGACAAGCGATCAGCATTGTTGGCGCACTTGTAATGGGGGAGGCAGCAGTTTCGGCGGGGCTAATAGGTGCGCCGATGGTAATTATAATTGCCATTACAGCAGTTGCAAGCTTCGCAGTGCCGACACAGGTTGATGCTGAAGTTATATTAAGATTCCTATTCTTAATTTTAGCGGCGGTATTGGGCGGCTATGGAATCACCCTTGGGATTCTAATGATGATAGTGCATCTTGCATCGCTTAGAAGTTTCAATTTCTTCTACTTGCAGCCATTTGCGCCTATGAATTGGCAGGATTCGAAAGATGCAGCGGTGAGATTCCCGCTATGGGCAATGCTAAGCCGGCCGAAGGGATTCGCACGTAAGAATGAAATCAGGCAGAAGTTCTTTGTGCCGGATTATGATCTGAGCGATGGGGGACAAAATGATGAAAATTAGGATTAGATTATTATTAATAATGCTGATTGTAACATCGTTCTCATTGAGCGGATGTTGGGATAGGCGTGAGTTGAATTCGCTTGCTCTTGTAATGGGAGTGGGCATTGACGTCGCTGAAAAGGATAAAGAAAATGTTACCCTAACAACGCAAATTATAAAAGCAGAGGCAATGCCTACACCAGCGG
>CALLQQ010000064.1 GCA_938014915.1 uncultured Clostridia bacterium | reverse complement strand
TCCAATGCGATTGTAGATATTGTTGAAACGGGTTCTACCCTGAAAGAAAATGGTCTTGAAGTATATGAAGATATAGCACCTATATCAGCAAGAATGATAGTAAACACTGCTAGCTTGAAAATGAAGCAAAAAGAGATAGAAAACCTAATTAGCCGCATCGAAACTATTGTATAGGAGGAATTTATATGGTTCAAATATATAAAACTGATGAAAGCATACGACAATTTATAAATAGCTTGAGTGAAAGAAATGCCGAGACGAGTAAAGAAGTTACCCAGAGTGTTGCTAAGATAATAGAAGATGTTCGCCTTTGTGGCGATAAGGCGGTTGCAGAGTACACGCAAAAATTCGACGGACGCATGAGCGAGTATTATGAATTACCGCAAGATGAAATTAATAATGCTCTTACAAGCGCTGACGATGCCTTCATTGCTGCTATGCTCAATGCAATTGAGAATATCACCGATTTTCACTCACGTCAAGTCGGACAAGGATTCATTAATACTAAAGAAGATGGAACGATACTTGGTCAAAGGGTGAGAGGACTTAACAGAGTAGGATTGTATGTACCTGCCGGCACAGCAGCCTATCCCTCATCAGTGTTGATGAATGCAATACCTGCAAAGATAGCCGGAGTAAAGGAAATTATAATGGTTACACCACCACGCAATGATGGTACTGCTAATCCTGACATTTTGGTAGCTGCTGCATTGTGCGGTGTAGATAGAGTGTTTTTAATGGGGGGAGCGCAGGCGGTAGCAGCATTAGCATATGGCACTGATAAGGTGCCGAAAGTTGATAAAATTGTAGGACCGGGCAATATTTATGTAGCCACAGCTAAGAAACTGTTATACGGAATTGTGGATATTGATATGATAGCAGGCCCTAGTGAGATACTTGTCCTAGCCGATGAAACTGCGAATCCTGCCTATGTTGCTGCGGATATGTTATCGCAAGCCGAACATGATACACTGGCATCGTCGATACTAATAACAACTAGCGAAGATCTAGCGATAAGGACAAAGCAGGAAATTGAGAATCAAACGAAAAGATTGTCACGTAGTGATATAATAGAAAAATCTCTTTCCGAATATGGTGCGATAATAATATGCGATAATCTAGCGCAGGCGATCAGCCTATCAAATGAATTAGCACCGGAACATTTAGAGGTATTTCTAGAAAATCCACTAGAATACATAGGTAGACTTGACAATGCGGGATCTATATTCCTTGGGCAATATTCCCCCGAGCCACTCGGCGATTATTATGCTGGGCCAAATCACGTACTGCCAACAAGCGGCACGGCGAGATTCTTCTCACCGCTATCCGTCGATAGCTTTGTTAAGAAAATTAGCTACATCTATTACACCAAAGAGGCGCTTTCTCAAGCAAAAGATGATGTAATGCTGATCGCCGAACGAGAGGGTTTTACCGCTCATGCGAATTCGATAGGAATTAGGTTCAGTGAGGATAATGGAGGGGAGTAAATGGCATATAAATTAAATAAAAAGCTAAGAAACCTTAATCCTTATGAGCCTATTACGGGCGATTATCAAATTAGATTAGATGCAAATGAATCTTTCATAAATATCAGCGACAAAATTACTGGGGAATTAGGGGAAGCAATTGCCAAATTGCCGTTCAATAGATACCCCGATCCATATGCAAGCAAATTAGTAAGCGCCTTTGCGAACTTATATAATGTTGATAAAGAGTGCATTACTGCTGGCAATGGATCCGATGAACTTATCAGCATAATTGCTGGATGCTTCCTTGAAAAAGGCGACAAGGTACTAACCTTTACCCCCGACTTCTCTATGTATGATTTCTATTCCCATCTATATGAATTAGAAGTCGTGTCACTAGAAAAAGACGATAATCTTGAAATCGACGTAGATGCTGCAATTTCCTACAGTAATCGGCATAATATCACGGCTGGAATGCTCTCCAATCTCTGCAATCCGACATCTATGGGCCTAGCAAGGGAAAAGACTTTACACCTAATAAAAAGCGTAAATTCGCTTGTAGTATTAGATGAGGCATATATGGATTTCTGGGACGAGAGTTTAATTGATGTTGCGAGTAAGTACGATAATCTTATTCTGCTGCGAACCTGCTCAAAGGCGATCGGTCTTGCGTCACTTCGTTTAGGGTTTGCGATTGCAAATCCTAAATTGACAAAAGCATTGAGGGCTGCAAAATCCCCATATAATGTGAATGGGATATCACAAGCTATGGGAGAAATCATATTGAAAGATAGGGAGTTTTTGCAACAAAGCATAAATGAAATTATTCGCTCAAGGGATACCTTATATAAAGGGTTAAAATCCATCTGTGCCAAGAGCCAAAAAATAACTAGAGTTTTCGAAACGAGGACGAACTTTATATTTATTCAAACCGACTTTGCCAATGAGATATATGAGCAACTACTCTTGATGTCGATATCTATACGCAAAATGGGCGGTTATATCCGCATTAGTTGCGGCAGCGAGGAAGAAAATGAAAAAGTTATCGATGCTTTTTCTAAGATATTATCTTAAAATAAAGGAGTGTAGTTATGAGAAAAGCTGAATTTTCCCGAAGGACTCGTGAAACAGACGTCGCCGCATCTATAAATTTAGACGGAATTGGCAACATTGATATTGATACGGGGATAGGATTCTTCGATCATATGTTAATATCCTTTGCTACTCACGGGGGATTTGATATTAATTTAAAAGCAGTCGGAGATTTAGAAGTTGATTGCCACCATACCGTTGAAGATGCAGGAATCGTGCTGGGAAAGGCATTTGCATTAGCACTTGAAGATAAGAGCGGAATTCGCAGATTCGGCAGTGCGTATATACCGATGGATGAAGCACTTGCATTCACATCCCTTGATTTTTCAGGGAGACCATACCTAATATTTGATGGTGATTTTAAGAATGAAAGAATAGGCGAATACGAAACTTGCCTAACGGAAGAATTCTTACGAGCATTCGCGTTTAATGCTGGAATTACTTTGCATATAAAAGTTCTATACGGCGAAAACGATCACCATAAATGTGAAGCACTCTTTAAATCACTTGCCTATGCTTTGAAAACCGCAGTAGAAAAGACGGGAAAAGTAGACGTAATTTCAACTAAGGGTTCGCTAGATTAAATGAATTTCTTATAAAATGGAGGTAGCAAATTGATTATTTTACCTGCAATCGATATTAAGGACGGTAACTGTGTAAGACTTTTTAAGGGCGACTTCAATACTGTTCATAAGGTGGCCGAGTGCTATATGCAAACGGCAAAGAGCTTTGAAAAAAGCGGTGCTAGTTGGGTGCATATGGTCGATCTTGATGGCGCTAAAGATGGCATAGTAACAAATTCTGATATTTTTATCGAAGTAGCAAAAAACACATCACTTAAAGTGGAACTCGGCGGTGGAATCCGCTCACTTGATACGGTGGAATTCTATCTTCAAAATGGAATCTCACGTATCATACTTGGCTCAGTAGCACTAAAAGATCAAGACCTGGTGAAAGTTGCGTGCAGGGAATTCGGCGAAAGAATTGCAGTCGGAATTGATGCCATTAACGGCAAAGTAGCGGCGGAGGGCTGGGTAGAAACGAGCGATATAGATTATATCGAACTTGCGAAGCATATGTATGAATACGGTGTAAGATACATCATATTTACGGACATCTCCAAAGATGGAATGTTGGAAGGACCGAATTTCAAGCAATTAGATGCACTTGCTAAAGATGTTCCGTGCAACATTATTGCAAGTGGTGGGATTAGTAATATAGATGACATTCGGCTTTTAAGAAAAAGGAATTTGTACGGTGCAATTTGCGGTAAATCTATATATGAGGGCACATTGGATTTAGAGGCGGCAATAAAATTGGCAAGCAATTAAAAGGAGAGAACGACAATGACGGCTAGAAGAATTATCCCGTGCCTAGATATTCGTGAGGGCAAAGTCGTAAAAGGCATAAATTTTAAGGGAATTAAAGAGCTGGGCGATCCTTTAGTTTATGCTAAAAAGTACTATAATCAAGGTGCGAGCGAATTGGTAATACTGGATATTACCGCAACGAATGAGGGTAGGGGATTCACCCTTGATGCAGTGCGGAACATTGCCGATTCTACACCAATACCGCTAACCGTCGGCGGCGGTATATCGAGCATTCAAGATATTGATAATGTGCTGTCGGCGGGCGCTGATAGGGTCGGAATATCGTCGGCGGCAGTGCGTAATCCGCAATTTATTTACGATGCCTCTAAGGAATTCGGCAGTGATAAAATCGTCGTCGCTATTGATGCTAAGCGTAGTGGCGATGGGAGATTCTACGTTGCGACGAATGGGGGCAGGATTATCACGGACATTGATGTTATCGATTGGGCGAAGAAAATGCAGGAAGCAGGCGCAGGTGAAATTCTGCTAACATCAATGAATGCAGATGGTACAAAAGAGGGATACGACATAGAATTGTTAAATGCAGTTTGCGATGCAATAAACATACCGGTGATAGCATCTGGCGGATGTGGTGAGCTTTCGCATTTTTACGATGTATTCGATAGGACACCTGCGGCTGCGGCACTAGCGGCATCGCTATTCCATTATGATGAGTTGACAGTTAGAGAAGTTATTGACTTCCTTAAGAGTAAAGGCATTAATGTGAAACGGTGAATTGATACAAAGGGGCGATACAAATGGATTTAAAGCGATATTTTAAGAAATCGGAACTCATACCAGCCATAATAAAAGAAAATGGTACAAATAAGGTGTTAATGCTTGCATATATGAATGAAGAAAGCCTCAACAAAACAGTCGAATCGGGCTATACTTGGTTTTACAGCCGTTCTCGGGGGGAACTTTGGAATAAGGGGGCGACATCTGGTCACTTTCAAAAGGTAGTTAACATCTTTGTAGATTGTGATGACGATACCTTGCTAATTACCGTCGAGCAGCAGGGGAATGCTTGTCATACTGGCAAGCACAGTTGTTTTTATAGGAAGATTTGGGAGGTAGGAGAAGATGAATGATGTAATAAAGGATCTTTACAATGTTGCGAAGGAAAGAAAAGTATGTGAAGTAGAAAAATCATATACATGCTATCTTTTTTCACAGGGACTAGATAAAATTTTAAAAAAGTGCGGTGAAGAATGTAGCGAGATGATAATTGCAGCAAAGAATAACGATAATGATGAGCTTGCAAACGAAATTTGCGATTTAATATATCATGTGATTGTATTGATGATTGAGCAAGGAGTCGAACTTAGTGAGATAGAATCAATATTGAATGAGCGGCATCAGAAGATAGGCAATTTAAAAACATTCTATCAAACTGATAAGAATTCATAAACAAACACGGACATTGTCAGAAGAAATGACAATGTCCGTTTTTTATATGTGTGCGATAAATTAAGATTATATCAAAAATCTGTTGACTTCCAACTTTCTCTATGGTAAACTATGTATAAGCAGGGCGGAGATACCGAGTATGGAATTCTATAAGTTTTAAGGAGTGAAAGCATGAAAAAAATAGTGACAATATTAATAACATTTCTAGTAGTATCTTCAATTACTTCTTGCAATATTGACCCACCTAGTGAGGTTATTGACGATATTAATAGAAAAAATAGAATAAGTATTGATATTAATGCTGAACCAGAGTACGATACTCTAGAAAATATTTTTAACAGCATTGATGAAGTGCTAGGTAAAGAATATGAAAACTTGGATTTGCCCGATAAATTATATATTAATAAAGTTGATTCACTGCCTAAAATAAAATTTGAACCTTTTAACATGGATAAAACACTTGCAAAGAATTTGTTCAGTTCGTTCTTTGGCGAAGAACATTTCGATAAGGACTATATATCAACCTTAGTTCCACCATACACACCAAGTGAAGAATATCACAATATTGACGCACGTCATCGTGGGGTATTTGCACAAGGCGGATATGTGATATGCACATTCAATGAGGATGAATCACTTGGAATTCGCAATCATAAAAGAATCGACACAATTAACTTGGATAGGGGAGAAGAACCTATTGGTAGTTATATGTTTTCTGATGGTGAAATGAGTGTTAAAGATGCGGTAGAGATGGCAGATGAACTCATAGAAGAAAAAGTACTGAACCATCTCAATGATCTTGAGGCTAAAGCAAAGTCGGTAGTTATATATGAAAATAAAGATGATCCGGAGAAAGGGCATTACTATGTAATAATATATGAAAAGCTCTTAAATAATACACCAATTGCTGATTTTTCACAATTAAGTTTTATGGATAATTTCTATGGCGATAGAATAGAGGTTTATATAAATTCTTCAAAAGATGTATTGGGATATAGAAATTCAGCGTACTATGTAAAAGGAGATAACATAGACGATGAAGAGATAAATGAATA
>CALLQQ010000063.1 GCA_938014915.1 uncultured Clostridia bacterium | reverse complement strand
CTGGATACATATCCAATGCAAAGAAATAACCGCCCTCTAGCCAGGACGGTTATTTAATAAAAATATACCTTTTCTGGACTAACCGCTTTTGCGGAACTGCCCTCTATCTTTATTTTATACTACATTCTATATTATGTCAAGGATAAGATAGATTTTCACTTTGCTCTTGATAAATGCTTATAATGAAAAAGCATAATCAGGATAGGAAAGCAATGATTTTAATAAACTACTAAAATGCGTTATTTCTTTTCATGCAAGCATTTCATTGCGGGATTGTCGATTACGTCCCCACGATAGTCGAATCTTGACCCGTGGCATGGACAATCCCAGCTTAATTCGTCTGGATTCCATTCCAGTTGACAACCCAAATGCGTGCATCGTGTGGAAACAGTGAAAACTTCGCCATTTCCGTCCTTATATACTCCGACTTTCTCACCGTCATGCTCAATTAATCCCCCGTGTCCGTTCGGTATGTCGCTGAGTTTTGCATCGGGAATGTTGAATATGCCCGATGATAAGCCTTTGACTGCATGGGCTGTTTCATCCATTAGGGATTTTGCCGACACAGATGGTTTAAACCTTTGCGGTGAGAAAATTTCATAAGGGTGCGGTTTACCTAGAAGTAAGTCCGTTATTACAATTGCCGATACCATTGATGTTGTCATTCCCCATTTGCCGAATCCCGTTGCAACAAATAAATTCGGTGTCGATGATGAAAATTGCCCGATATATGGCACACTATCGATAGGCATGCAGTCCTGTGCAGACCAATTCGCAACTTCTCTGCTGGCGGGGAAGAATTTCTGCGCCGTCTTACGCAAATTCTCATATTTCCCACCTGCGGAATTCTCCCCCGTGCGATGCGCTCCGCCGCCGACAAGCAATAAACTTCCGCTATTTCTTAGCGATGGTTCACCCTCTTCAATGCCATAATATACACCATCTAACTCGGCGGCATTTTCAAGTGCGATAACATATGAACGTTCCTGGTGCATTCTCATGAAATAATATCCTGGCACATTTATAAAGGGGTAATGCGTCGCCACTACGACCCTCTCGGCGGTTACGGTGCCGTTATCTGTAATAACTTTATCATCTTCGATAGATAGCACCATCGTATTTTCATAAATATTGATGCCCTGCGATATTCCTTTCAAAAACATCAAAGGGTGGAATTGTGCTTGATTATCGAACTTCAATGCGCCCCTGATTACAAAGGGTAATGCAGTCTTATTTGTAATTTCAGCAGAAATGCCCAATTTCTTTGCGGCTAGGAGCTCCTGCTCAAGCCTATCACTTTCCTTCCTTGAATATAGATATGCCGACTTTTTTTCTAGCATGCAGTCAATGCCCTCACGTTCCGCAATTTCAAAGTACTCATCAATTGCCCGTCGGTTGGCATTAGCATATTGCAATGCTTTTTCCTCGCCGAAATTCTCGATTAGCTGGCTATATTTCAGCTCATGCTGGATAGTGATTTTCGCTGTCGTATTCTTCGTTTGACCGCTCCCGATGCGGCTCGCCTCAAGAACGATGCAGTCAATGCCATTCCTTTTAAGATGGTATGCTGTCAGTATTCCTGCTAGTCCCCCACCGATAACAACAACATCGGTATTAATATCACCTTGTAAACTCTCCCGTCTAGGGATGTCGATACCTTTCACCCATATAGATTCCAATTCTATCACCTCTGAATACCATTATGCCCATTTGCCATGGTATTTAACGGTGGTAAGTGCATTTTTAACTATCGACGTGAGAATGTTTCCACTTTCTTAACTTAGATGTCGCCAATTTAACGGAGTTTGTGCTTTTATTTGTTATAGCAATATGCCGAATCCCGTGAGCAACCTATTAAATGCAAATCCTGCAAAAGCGGCATCAACTAAGAAATATAGCAAAATTGGTAGCATTAAAACTAGGGTAGAAATCAAGTACCCTAATATACTTCTGCGGCAAATTAAGCAAATTCCTATTAGGCTTGCCGCCGATAAAGCGACACCAGCAAATTTAATAGCATATGCAAAAATTAAATACTGCCCGATAGTATATGTGCCCGTCACTTCCCTAAAATGCGGCAAACTTTGAATTGCACCGGATAAATCCGAAATGCGGACTTCTTCCAATAATCGCATTAGCGATGGAATTACTAATATAAGATAAACTACGGCACAGGATATTGCCGCCGCCGCAATTCTAACTGTTAAGGCCTTGCCCTTGCCATTCCTTGTAGCCTTAATCAATCCATTTTCCCCATCGCTGAACCGCAGAAACATCGGGCATATCAACACAATGAGTGATAGTGCCAGCCATGCGACACCTTTCATCTCATTTCGCAACCCGTTCACGCCCATTATCTGATTCAGATCCGCTTCATTAACAAATTTCGCACTGCTATTTTGAGTAGCAATATAATTATACTGCTCATCAATGCGTGTTAATGCGGCTTCGCTAGCGATCTGCCGTGTTATTGTCGATAACGAAAGTAGGTATGTCGAACCATCTAATTCCCCATCATTATAGAATTGCTCGATTTCAACAATTGCTAAATGCGCTTTCTCGAACCTATCTTTCTCTTGTGCGATAAATTCGCCCACCTCGTCAATACTCATATTCTCAATTTCATTAAGATATTCACGGTAATATCCTGCATGCTCGTCATATGGAATTTCATATCTTCCGTATTGGTATATCTGAACTGCACTGAGCAAAATCAACATATATATGCCACCATTAACGAATAAACTCCGATAAAATTCCGACCTAAATAAACTTATCTTAGGTATCTTCTCTCTTTTAAAATTGAATTTCCATATCGTACTTTGAAAACAGGTGCCAACAAATATAAGTATAAATATAATAATGCTACTGATAAGAAGTAAAATCAGAAAGACAAGCAGCAAGTGTGTTGCATTTAATGGGCGCCCGAACAGATTAACATTGAAGTGATTTCTTGAATTTTCTGTAAACGATATTAGTCCGCCGATATTTGTAAACTTAAAGAGATTATAAGCACTACTAGCCGGTATTGCAGTGTAGAGGAATCCCCCCGATACTAATAATGCCGATGCTATCCCCGCCCATGTAAAACTATGCTTATTGCAAAACATGGCGGCGAAGATTAGAGTTACCGCATACACTCCAAATATCTTCATACCCTCGTTCAATGCGATCATTCCGCCAATGCTAACTTTCATCGTGCTATTAATATAACCTTGAACGGACTGTATCGGTGCTGTGAATTCTGCTATGCCGTATTTAAAATTTAAGACTAAATAGGAAGATAAAAATAGCATTAAAGATGATGCTATTACCCAAATTAGCAGTGAAAGCATTTTCGCTAACGCTAACGGGAATCTCCCGTTTTTCGTCACAACCGCAAGACGTATTGTGCCTTTGCGCTTCTCATCATATATTAATGTGAATGAAGCAAGTATGCCCGAAAATAGCAGCAGAACATCACGAACTGAAAAATCAAGCAAAGCATTTACACCCGTACTATCTATGAAGTGCGGCTCGGTATCATATAGCCTTTCATAAGCATCAATGGTTTTTTCTATGCTCGCCTTTTCAAAATTGCCATCACTGCTAAAAACCGAAAAATGGCTCAATCGATCCGATTGTTCAATTATATAGTCAAGATGTTCCGTATATCGGGTAACATTCCCAAACTGCTCATATACATCGTTGTAAAGTTGCCTCTCCGCCATTAGAAAATCAGTATATTTTAGTTGCACGCCGAATTCCCTATAATCGCTCAAGAACTGCATCTCTTCATCAGCCACTTCGTCATCTGTCAATGCTCCCATCTCCATCATGAAATAGAATTCGCATCTCCTTAATCCCGATTGTAGGAATTCCATTATTTCATCATCGGATTTACCATCTAACTCGTTCATTAAATCCGTATAATCACTATGGGAATACAGTCTATCTTCCGAATGTCTAATGTTGAAAAATGTCGCCATGCATAGCAATGCTAGCAAAGCCATTAAAATGACTTTGCTACAAAATAACTTCCTAATCTCATAGTATAGAATTCTCATGCGCCATCACCGAAATATTTCATATATAAAGTTTCTAAATCCGTGTCAGCAAGCAAAACTTCCGCCGCTGCACTCCTCGCAATCTCACCTTGACGCAACAGAATTATGTAATCGGCGATGCTCTCAATATCGGAAACGATATGTGTAGATATTATAATCATCTTATCTTTTGCAATTGATTTAATTAACTGCTTAATCTCAACCCGTTGCCTTGGATCTACGCCTGCGGTCGGCTCATCTAAAAGCAACAACCTCAGCTCACCCAATAGCGCACCCGCCAATAAAAGGCGCTGCTCCATTCCTCCCGAAAAGCTACCTATTCGCTTATTGGTAACATCGGTCAATTCGACCCGTGATAGAAGATCCTTAATCTGCCCCTGCCCCATTTTATTATCGATACCTTTGAGCGCCGCCATATAAGCAAGGAATTGTGCCGCAGTAAAGTCACGGAAAACATCTTGCTGTTGTGGCATATAGCCAATGATGGAGCGGTATTCCTTTCCTAGCCGATGTATAGCGTTGCCGTTGTACTCTATTTTCGAACCACTATCCGCCTTTATCAATCCAGCAATTAAATTCATTAGTGTAGATTTCCCCGATCCATTTGGACCTAATAGCCCATATATTCCATTAGAAAAAGTGTAGTTAAAGTCCTTTAAAGCGTGCTTTTTCTTATAATGCTTGTTAACATCGGTTAATATCAAACTATTATCCATCATTCCTCCAAAAAGCTATCTAATTGCTTTTGCATTTCTGTGATTATCTCATCTGTCTTTATCTTATCAAATGCTTTTTTAAGCTTGGATAGCATTTCATCATACGATAAATCCTGTTCTAGGCTAGTTTGTATTATCTCCATTGCCTCGTTCGACTTATTTATTTCGCCAGCATATTCTCCCTCATCAAATTCAAAATACATGAGCGGACTATCCTGGAGCTTGTCGCACATTTCCCTATAATGTACTTCTTTATCCTCGAATTCAAAATACTTCGGTGTGCTGATGAAGTCATTGCCGTATATAAGCCAGCGGTTAATATCATAAGTTGTTCTATTTTCGTAATTTTCT
>CALLQQ010000062.1 GCA_938014915.1 uncultured Clostridia bacterium | reverse complement strand
ATATGCTTTCGTCTCCATGGCATGAATGTCATGGGGGCGGGGGCTTTTTTGTTACATAAAAATCCCGACCAATGGCATCAGTTATTAATGGGAGGGTCAGTTAATGGGAAAATTAATTGAGATTACAGTCGGGGATATGCTAGAACAAACTGCCGAGAAATATCCAAATTCTCAAGCATTCAAGTATATCGATCGCGATTATTACCGCAGTTGGAGCGATTTTAATAAGGAAGTAGATATTGTCGCAAAAGGTTTCATCGCTATGGGGATAGAAAAAGGCGATCACGTCGCTATGTGGGCGACAAATATCCCGGAATGGATCTTGACTTTATTCGCCTGTGCCAAAATTGGGGCAATTCTTGTCACGGTCAATACAAATTATAAAGTGTTCGAGCTTGAATATCTATTGAGGCAATCGGATACTAAAGTGCTTGTAATGTCGAGAGGCACGAAACATAGTGATTATGTGCAAATCATAAATGAACTATGCCCCTCACTTAAAAATTCTAAACCGAATGACCTAAAAATCGATTCATTGCCTTTTCTAAAATCCATCATTTTAGCTGACGATGAACCGCAGGCTGGAATGATGCTCTTCAATGAGCTATTTGATAATGCGAAAGAAGTTAGCGATGCCAAATTAAATCGGATTAAGGCGGAGCAAGATTGTCACGATGTTATTAATATGCAGTACACTTCAGGTACGACGGGCTTCCCCAAAGGGGTAATGCTAACGCATTATAATATTGTAAACAACGGGAAAAGCATTGGCGAATGTATGAACTTCTCCCATGAAGATAAGTTATGTATCCCCGTTCCATTCTTCCATTGTTTTGGATTAGTGCTTGGAATAATGGCGAGCTTAACTCATGGTGCGGCAATGGTGCCGCTTGAGTCCTATCGGCCTATCGATTTCCTAAGGGCAATTGATGAGGAAGAATGTACGGCTATACACGGTGTGCCGACAATGTTCATTGCAGCACTTGAGCATGAGGAATTTGATAAATTCAAATTCCCGAAACTTCGCACTGGCATTATGGCGGGTTCACCATGCCCGATAAAAGTAATGCAACTTGTCGTTGATAAGATGGGCGCAAAAGAGATTACTATTACATACGGGCAGACCGAGGCATCACCAGCTACGACAATGACGACTATTGACGATAGTCTTGAAATTCGTGTTAGCACGGTAGGTAAAGCTATGCCCCATGTTGAAACAAAGATTATCAATCCTGAAACGGGCGAAACTCTAGGGCCGAATCAGCAGGGCGAATTCTGCGCACGTGGATATAATATCATGAAAGGCTATTATAAGATGGAAGATGCCACCGCACAGGCAATTGATGAAGATGGTTGGCTACATTCGGGCGATTTAGCCATGGTTGATGAAGATGGATATTATAAAATAACTGGCAGAATAAAAGATATGATAATTCGTGGTGGTGAGAACATCTACCCTAAAGAGCTTGAAGAATTCATGTATACTATTCATGAAGTACAGGACGTTCAAGTAATTGGCGTTCCTAGTGAACAATATGGTGAGGAAATCATGGCTTGCATTGTTCTAAGACAGGGTATGACAACAACCGCCGACGAAATTAAAAGAATTGTCGGTGAAAATATGGCACGGCATAAAGTGCCAAGCTATGTTGAATTCATGGACGAATTCCCGATGACTGCAAGCGGAAAAATCCAGAAGTACAAACTCCGTGCATGGGCAATCGATAAACTTAATCTTAAAAAAGCGGCGGAAATTGAAACAGCATAATCAAAACGGTGAGTGTTTAACACTCACCGTTTTTTCATGTGATTTTAATCATTAACACAAATCACATTGCAACTTGCATCAGCTTTTCTTCGGTTTCCCCTTTGAAATGACACTATCAAGTATCATTCCTGTATATGTTACGGGGTCTTTCGTCGTTGCGAACGGCGGCGAATATGCTAAATCCAGATGGAATAAATCCTCCGCAACTGCTCCAAATGTTATTGCCGTTCCGATAACATCTATGCGCTTGTCGACACCATCTTTTCCAACAATCTGCGCCCCGAGTAGTCGCCCGTTGCTTCTATCGGCAATTGCTTTTATCACCATCGTCTCCCCGCCCACTGAAACGGGTTTGTTCGGTTTAGTGTGACTAATCACAACAGTATCATAGCCCTCTTCCTTTGCTCGCCTTTCGGAAAGTCCAGTTTGTGCGATGCTCAAATCGAACAGCCTGAAAATCCCCGTGCCGAGCACTCCCCTAAATTGCATATTCCCACCGGTTACGCTATCACCGCAAATTCGCCCAGCTTTATTTGCAGTTGATCCGAGCGGGTGGTATGACGGCTTGCCCGTTACAAGATTAAAATGTTCAGTGCAATCGCCGCAAGCATAAACATCTTCAATGTTAGTACGCATTTTAGAATCGATTTTAATTGCATTTGCTACCCCGAGTTCAATTCCAGCCGATTTTGCTAATTCGGTATTGGGGCGAACACCGGTTGCCATGATAACCATATCGGAAGATACTTTACTGTCATCGGCAAGGATTACATCTTGATCGGTAATTTCTACGACAGTTTGCCCCGTATGAACTTTCACACCATTTTCCTCTAGATGCTCCTGCACGTGGATGGCAATATCATCGTCTAGTCCAGGTGTGACATGGGGCAGAATTTCAACCACAGTCACCCGAATTCCTAATTTAACTAAACTCTCGCATATTTCTAGCCCGACATAGCCAGAACCGATAACGGTCGCAGTTTTGGGGGAATTTCTTTCATAAAATTCGATAATTCGATTCATATTAGCAACATTCCTAAGTGTAAAGGTATGTTGCTTGTCAGCACCCTTAATCGACGGTATGAAGGCGCTAGCGCCCGTTGCTACGATGAGTTTATCATATTTATCGGTGAATACCCGATCTGCCGATAAATCCTTGATTTCGACAGTTTTCTCTTTAGTATTTATCGATAATACTTCGTTGCTAGTACGAACATCAACATTGTACTTGCGTTTAAAGAAAGCAGCGTCACGAGGCACAATATCACTGTAATTCTGAATTTCCCCGCTAATGTAATACGGCATACCGCAGCCCGAATATGAAATATCGCTGTCCCTCTCATAGATGACGATTTCGGCATCGGGATTGTTTCTTCTTGCCTTTGTTGCGGCTGATGTGCCAGCTGCAACGGCTCCAATAATAATTATGCGCATTGAACATCCTCCTTAATTCGATACGGCTAAATTACATTCAGTATAATACTATCTGTATACTACAAACTGTATATTGAATTATGGCTTAAATACGATTAAAAACATCATCTCATGATTATATTATATATGAAAATTGAGCGATTATATCTTCATATTGACAATTTTCCCACCGCAACGATAATAAAATCTGCAATCATGCGGTAAAATGTGTCGGCTTAATTGATTATATGCTATACTAATCGTATTATATTTAGTGGTTATACTAATTGTAGATGCATCAAAGGAGTTTACACCTATATTTTACTATCGAAATTTATCGATGTCAAATTCCAAAGAATACTTATTGACATTTGACCACCAATGTTGTAGAATAATATTACTGGATTAGTAGTCTAGTAACTTAGTAGTTAGTGAGGGATGATATTATGAAAATACCAACAACATTGAAGCATAAGCCCGTTATAGTGACGGAAAATTACGAGGATATTGACGGGAGGAGCGCCTATAATTCCGATGCTAAGGGCTTGTCGCTAGGACTTGCTCAATGGAACGACAGGGGCAAGGTTGACATTTCGGCGAAAGTATGGCGGCATACTGGTGGAAAGTGGTCGAGGCAGTCCGAGGAATTGCCAATTCATAGGGTGATAGATCTGGCAATTCTGATATGCAAGGCTAAAGAGCATTTCAAAGATGCATACCGCTTTGAAAAGTTGTATGACGAGAATTCGCCCTGCATTGATAGGGTCGGGTTGCAGGGTGATGCCATGACGGTTTCGGTTTGTACTGACAATCCCCTAATTGATGAAGATATTCAGCTTTTTGCCGATGCATTACAAAACGATGATGAATTATTATCCGAGCGTCTGCACTTATTGGCTAATCTTTTGAGTGATATGGGATATGGATATAATAATAAAGCGTAGCAGAAATTCCATCATTTTAAATAAAAACCGCTATCCATTAACGGATAGCGGTTTAATATGTAAGTTCTTGATTATATAACTTTGACTGGGAAGTATATCGCAATTAAATATATACGCAGAAAGTACAATGCCTCACTTATATAATTCCTCTGGAATTGGGGCATCATCAATGCACAAATCCTTATCGGATTTATTCAGTATATCCATGAAAATATCGGCGCACTTCCTAGCATTGCAAACTTGCACTTTGGCATCGCCAAGTTGCCCTATATGGACGGCATTGTGATGAGCGAATGCATCGTCAAATTTTGTGAAGAATTGCGATACATCATTTGAATGTGGATTATAATGTTGGCGCATTGGTCGGTCAACAATCCTGCCGTCATATAACTTTACCTTGAACGGTATAAGCTCATCGGTTAATCTCTCGGGCATATCGTTGATTTCATCGACTGCATGCAAAAAGGTATTTCTATCTTGACCGACGCCAATTAGCAAGATTTTAGCATTCTCATCATATAGCCTCCCCCAGCAGCCTTGCGGATGTGTCGGCGATTCGAATTCAAGCTCCCCTGCTATATACGACTTCGCCCGATTCCCGAATGCGGCGACGGAATGGGTAGGATTTAGCGAACGAATCCCACGTGGGTAGAATGCGGCTATCGTCGGTACAATCCCTATGCACGGCTTTGTCTTATTAACGTCGAACAACGGCGAATCTTTCGTTACATTCTCCCATGTATGTGTCGGTACGATGAATAAGCCATCTTCTAAATAATCAATAAAAGCATCTAACAAAGTGGCAACTCCGCCGTCAACATTCCCGATAGCTTTCATTGATGTGTGAATTACTACTGTATCCGTCGGCTCAATCCCCATTTGAATGAGCTGATCAATTAAATCTGCTTTTGTATGCATTACTATCCCACCTTTAATCTAATATAAAGCCCATATCGCAAGCTCAAAGTTATACGGTGATGTTTCGATAATGCGGTCTACCATTCTTTGGTGAGCCTCCGTAAATCCGAATTCTTGTAATGAATGACGCATCATGCCTAAATCCCATTTTTGAAATTTAGGCTCTATTATGGCAAGTGCGTCGTTTAACTTTCTAGATGAGATTTCAGTATCATATATATTACCACTATCGGCTATTAAAAGAACATCAATATCAGCATTCACATATGACTCACGTATTGTGGAGAATGTTCCGCTCCCCCGACTGATATCCCAACTGAACTGGTTTCTAAAATAAATTACACTACCCTGTGTACCATCAATATATTCCTCATCACTATAATTATCCTTCAAGTACTGAGCAATTACTTCATAATCAATGCCATTATCGCCATAAGTAGGTTCGAAGACCTCCTCATATGTGAACGTACCCTCTGCTATTTTTTCGAAAATTACAACATCAAAGTAATCTTTACGGCTATGCCCAACATACTTCAATATACCTTCCGATTGTATAAAATCGTATATTTGCGGCTCCTCGTCATCAGGATTGACAATTACATATACGTAGTTGGTGAATTTGCTATCTTGATAAGCACGGTAGAAATATTCGCCTATTTCGTACATTAGCTCATCGCTATCATTAAAGTAATTTCTTTCATTCATTATATTCAGTATTTTGTAATTTAAATCTTCAGTAAGCTCCTTTTCATCAAACATTATCCTTTCCCCGATAGCCAAATCGCTCGAAGTATCTTCACTTGAAACTTCATCAACGGAGGATATATCAATATCAGAATCTAGTTTCGGCTTCTTACTGCAACTAGTTAGGCTGATTATAGATATTATAGCTAGAAATATTGTGATGGTTTTATTTTGCATTTCGTCACTCTTTTCAAAGAATTTATCTATCGTGTCAAGGTATTCAGTCACTTAATACGATACATATAAAATTAAAATTTGTCAAGTTAAATACTATTAATTCTGTGATTTTATGAAGTCGGAATTCTTGCAGACATTTTAACAAAATCTTGATATTCTAGTTCAAATATGTTATTATGCAGTATGCGATAGCCATTTATGGTGGAATTGCAATGTTTAATATGGTGGGTATTGGCTGAAACTGCCCCCAATCTGAAATTTGAATATATTAAGGAGATAAGTTAATGAAAAAAATTATATCATTATTAATGTTTGTCTGCATTGTCATTGCAATGACTAGTTGCAATTTAGTACAAAAAAACGACCACTCACAGGGTCAAATTGACGACAAGAACGAATCGATTTATGAGCAGTTAAATAGGGCGAATTTTAAAAACGGTGGTTGTGCCGCTGAGGATTCTAAATACATATTTTATAAGAACATAGAGGAAAATTGTAATGTGTATCGTCGCGATAAGGAAAGTGGTCAAGATGTTTTATTATATAAGAACACATCCGACGGATTCTTACATTCAATATCAATTTATGAAAACAAAATATATTTTGTAACGAAAGGTAGTAATGCTGAAGAAAAACCTTATTTAGTGCAGATGGATTACGATGGCAACAACGTGACAAAAATTGTAGACAATGTTGGAGATGATTATATCGTAAGAGAAAATTTCATATATTATAGTAGTGTGATAGAAGACAACCAAGACATCTTTTATTTATATAAGCACAACGTGAGTGATAATAAGTCAGAGCTCCTAGTTGGTAGGCAGTGTGAGTATTTCAACATGGTTGGTGAGGACATATACTTTATCAACTTTGAATATGACTCTCAATTATGTAAGGTTAACACGGTAAATGGAAAGATAACAACATTTGATACAGGTGAAGTGACTGTCTATGATAAATTATATTATTTGAACAATAGTTTATACTTTTTCGGCTATTTGGATGACTCCGTTTTAGCATTGTACAAGATGAACTTATCCGATGAAACACTCCAGAGAGTAACGGACGAAAAAGAGCTTTTAAAAGACCAAGATGAAAAGAAATATTTTTTTACACTAACCCAGTATTTAATGCTGAATGAGAATCATTTATATTTTCTATTTGATGTAGAGCCATATAACGAAAAAGAGCAACTGGAGTTTAACTGCATATTATTTGAATTAAACAATAACGAATCTTCAGAATATGCGCATTACAAAGGCTCAAAATCTGATAGCATCTTCTCGTTTAATCGACTTAACTTTGTTGAAAGTAAACCCGAAGTATTTTAAATGTACACCATCTTTCTAAAGAAATCAACGATTTAGAAAATGCCGTGCTCGGTATGAATACAGGCTGGCAATACGGCAATCCACAAGGTATAGGAAGAAGAAAATAGTCCAATTGACAACAATATTCTCATATTGTATAATCATATATTAGATAGAGAGCAGTAAAAAGCTCCCCTTAATCGGGGAGCTTCGTGAGGCGGTTAGTCACTCCCTTTTGAAAGGGGGTGATGCTATGGAGTATTTAGTTATGTTGGCATTGATAATAATG
>CALLQQ010000061.1 GCA_938014915.1 uncultured Clostridia bacterium | reverse complement strand
TACTTAGATGACTGATTAATTTGCGTGATGGTAGTACATCTTTTGTGCAACAAATAGTAGTAAGGGAGGTTTTTTTATGGATTTTTCAAATATGACGCAACTACTAGAAGAGAAAAAATATCTAAAATTGAAGGACGAACTAAAGGACGGGCAATCATTCGATATTGCTGAATTCATCGATTCCTTAGATGAAAAGCAAGCACTCCTAGCCTTTCGCCTATTGCCGAAAGGTGTCGCTGCCGATGTGTTTTCATACCTTTCAATAGATAGGCAGGCGGAAATTTCCGACCTTGTCAATGAAAAAGAGCTTGCTGACATTTTGTCCGATTTATATTTTGACGATAAAGTCGATCTGCTAGAAGAAATGCCGGCGAATGTAATCAAAAAAATACTAAAACACACAAGTGACGTGGAAAGGAAATTAATCAATCAATTCCTAATGTATCCCGATGATTCGGCGGGCAGTCTTATGACTATCGAATTCGTCGATTTAAAGAAAGAAATGACTGTTAGTGATGCTCTTGATAGAATCCGCAGGCATGCGCCTAACCGTGAAACTATCTACACATGTTATGTAATGGATGAGGCAAGGCATCTTGAAGGTACAATTTCACTAAAAGATCTAGTATTATTAGATGTCGATACGAAAATTTCCGAAGTTATGCAGGTCGAGCCTATATTCGTCAAGACGCACGACCATCAAGAATATATTGCAGATGTATTCAAGAATTACGACCTTATCGCCGCTCCAGTTGTCGATAATGAACAGCGGCTAGTTGGGATTATCACAATTGATGATATTGTAGACGTTATGGAAAAAGAAGCAACTGAGGACTTCCACCGAATGGCTGCGATTGAGCCTTTTGACGATTCGTATCTTGATACTAGCGTATTGGTACTAGCTAAAAAAAGAATCGGCTGGCTGCTAGTATTAATGATTTCAGCAACTTTAACGGGGTTGATACTCAGTAAATACGAACTTGCCTTAGAATCAGTTGTCGCATTAACATTTTTCATACCAATGTTAATGGATACGGGCGGTAATGCCGGTTCACAAGCATCGACTCTTGTAATTCGTAGTATAACACTTGGCGAAGTGAAATTTAAGGATATTTTCCGTGTTATAAAAAAAGAACTCGGCGTTAGCTTGATTGTTGGACTTGCCCTTTGTGTGGTTAACTTCTTAAGAATATGGTTAGTACAGGGATATGATTTAGCCATTGCACTAACTGTTACTACTACTTTATTTTTTACAGTTTTAATGTCAAAAGTTATCGGCGGAATCTTACCAATTCTTGCAGATAAAGTAAAGTTAGATCCTGCTATAATGGCTAGCCCCCTAATTACTACTATCGTTGATACATTTTCTCTACTAATATATTTCTCCGTCGCAAGAGTATTCCTCAAAATTTAATTATCATCTTTATATAGGTACAAAAAAGCCCTCACAAAAGTGAGGGCTTTTTCCATCGTTATATTACATATAAGAGTATCGAAAAGTAGTGAAGGACACTACCGCCGACAACGAATAAATGCCAAATAGAATGCATGTATTTATACTTCTTCATAGCATAGAAGATTATTCCCACTGTGTATAAAATTCCGCCAGCGACAAGGAGGATTAGCCCGCCTTTACTTAGATTTTGATATAGCGGTCTTACTGCTGCTACGATGGCCCACCCCATTAAGATATAGCATACCATCGATATTTTCTTAAATCTGTCAATGCTGATTGCATTGAGCACAATGCCGAAAGCCGCCGTTCCCCATACTATACCGAATATCGTCCATCCTACCGCACCACGGAGGGTAACCAATGTATACGGCGTATATGTTCCAGCTATTAAGATGAAAATCGTCGAATGATCAAGTATCCTAAATACCTTTTTCGCTTTTACATTTGTGATTGAGTGGTATAATGTTGACATTGTATATAGAATTATCAAAGATGCACCATAAATTGCGGAGCTTACCACTGAATATGCATCACCATGTATAGCAGAAAATACTATTAAAATGACGCAACCAGCAATGGAAAGGAGGGCACCCGTACCATGCGATATAGCATTGAAGATCTCCTCGCCCAGCGTGTAGCTTTTCTTATTTTTCTCCACCAATAATTCCCCTTTACTGTTTAGTTTATATCTACAACGATTATAAACCTTTATATCTGCATTGTCAATTGAAGTGCAGTAAAATAGGTAATGCATACTTCAATGCAATGCATCCTGCAATGAAAAAGCGATATGCGTATCAAATTAAGGCTATTTATATTTAAGGGCTATCGCCTCACTGCCTCTTTGCATTGCTATGATACCAGTTCGGACAACTTCTTTTACTCCGTATGGCGAAAGCAAATCTTCAAATGTTGCAAGATGTTGTGCCGTATCCGAAATTTCAAGCGTCATTGTGCTGCGTGAAATATCGGCTACCTTAGCGCCCATAATTTTTGCTGTTGTGATAACTTCGCTACGCTGTGATGGCTCGACATTTATTTTTATAAGCAGTAATTCACGTGAGATTAACTCATCGTGCTTTAACGTTTTAACTTTTATAACATCAATTAGTTTGTTCAACTGCTTTACTAATTGCTCAATCGTATGGTCATTCCCATCAGCAACTATTGTCACACGTGAAATTGTATCATCATCAGTCACACCGACTGCTAGACTGTCGATATTATATCCTCTACGTGCAAATAATCCAGCAATTCTAGCCAGGACACCTGCATTATTTTCTACTAAAATTGATATTGTATGTTTCATTATAATACCTCCTAAAGCGTTGGATGGGTCGGACTAACGATACATTCAAGTAGATATGGCCCCTTAGACGAAATAAGTTCGTCAATTGCCTCCTGCGCATTATCAATATTATCAACACGGCGTGCCTTAATACCATAGGAATCGGCTAACTTGATGAAATCGGGGCTACCGTCAAGGAAGATACTGCATAATCTATCGTCATATTGCCTTGTCTGAACCTCCCTAACCATTCCAAGCCTGTTATTGCTCATGACTACAATTTTTATAGGAATATCGTGCTGGCAAGCAGTCGCAAGCTCCATCATCTGCATTTGGAATGCACCATCGCCGCATATCGCGACAACTTCGGTATTGGGGCTTGCCGCCTTTGCTCCAATTGCGCATGGTACTGAATACCCCATTGTGCCCATGCCCCCCGATGTTAGGAATCGTCCTTTTTTAATATTGAAGCTTGTCGCCGCCCAAATCTGATTTTGTCCAACGTCGGCAACGCAAACTACATTATCATCAAGCGAATCCGATAGCATGCGAATGAACGCATTGGGATTGATATAGCCCTCTTCCGCCTTGCTCATGTCTATTTCTTTGCGTTTCTCGTTCAATGTAGCAATCCAGTCGTCATGTTCCATCTTGGGGATTTTTTCAAGCATTTGCGACAATATGATATTGGCATCACCAACAAGTGGAATCGCAACATCAAGATTTTTACCAATCTCAGCAGGATCGATATCTATATGAATAATTCTAGTTCTTTTTTCAAGTACACCGGGAGTGGCAACTGCCCTATCCCCCACCCTCGCTCCAATAATAATCATCAAATCACTGCGATTAATTGCAATATTCGCCGCTCTAGATCCGTGCATTCCTACCATGCCAAAATTGAGCGGATGTTCTGACGGTACTGCACCAATTCCCATCATAGTTGTAACTATCGGGATTTCAGCCGTTTCACTAAGCTTACCTATCAATTCGCTAGCATTGGATGCAAATACGCCGCCACCAGCACAAATTACAGGTCGCTCTGCTTCAATTATTGCTTCAACAACTCGCTTAATTTGCAGCGGATGCCCCTTACTGCTTGGTTTATAACTCCTGATATCAACACTTTCAGGATAGTCGAATTCAATTTCAGTCTGCTGTATATCAATAGGAATATCAATTAATACGGGACCAGGGCGCCCCGTCCCCGCTATATAGAATGCTCTTTTAAAAATTTCGGGAATTTCATTTGCATCTTTAACTAGATAACTATGTTTTACAAATGGCTCTGACGCTCCCGTAATATCGGCCTCCTGAAATACGTCTCGGCCGATTAATTCACTTCTAACTTGTCCTGTTATTACAACCATCGGAATAGAATCCATATAGGCAGTTGCAATTGCCGTGATAAGATTCGTTGCACCGGGCCCCGATGTTGCAATACATACTGCGGGCTTACCCGTCATTCTAGCATAGCCATTGGCGGCATGCCCGGCATTCTGCTCATGGCGAACAAGTATATGGCGGATGTCGGCGCTGTAAAGTGCATCATAAAAAGGGCAAATTGCCGCACCGGGATAGCCGAAGACGACTTTAATCCCCTCTTTTTCTAGGCATTTTACCATTGCTAACGATACATCCATTCTGTTATCTGTCATCTTGTTCATTGCTATCTCACATCCTAAATTTATTTATAGTTTTTTAACTATAAAGTATATTATACGATTTTTGTTATCATTCGTCAAGCAAGCAACTTCACCAAATAAATCGTATTTTAAACCAATTTACGTATATTTTTACGCATATTTCACCTAAATAACACAAAGTATTGTATAATAAGAATTAACTATGTTTAAATTCGTCAGACGAATTAAGGAGTGTGCTTATGTTTAAAATTTTAATCGTTGATGATGAGGAGAAAATTCGCAAAGTGCTGCGTGAATATGCAGAATTTGAGGGATTCAGCGTTGTCGAGGCTGGCGACGGTGGCGAAGCAATTGAAGAGGCTAAGGAGCAGGATTTCGATATAATCATCATGGATATTATGATGCCGAAAATTGATGGATATATGGCTGTTAAAGAGATACGCAAATATAAGGACACTCCCGTCATGATGCTATCCGCACGTGGCGAGGAGTATGACAAGCTATATGGGTTTGATTTAGGCATTGACGACTATGTGGTGAAACCATTCAGCCCGAAAGAAGTTATAGCTAGAATCAATGCTATTATTAAGCGAAATAATGCCGATAAAGTCAGCAATGAGATTCAACGCTTTGAAGGATTGGAAATTGACTTCACCGCTAGAAATGTCTTTGTAGACGGGAATAAAGCAACTTTAACACCGAAAGAATACGACTTGCTTTTCTATCTAGTGAGGAATAAAAATGTTGCTTTATCGAGGGATAAATTACTCTCAGAAGTATGGGGATATGACTTCTTTGGCGACGACAGGACCGTCGACACGCATATTAAAATGCTACGAAGATCGCTAAGACAATATCGAAAATTCATCGTTACATTAAGAGGAATGGGGTATAAGTTTGAAGCGGATTAGGAGCCTGAAATTTAAAGTATGGGTGTATCTAGTATTGTTTGCTGCCGTTATTTTAACTTTACTATGGCTGTTTCAAATTGTTTTTTTGCAAAGTTATTATCAAAATATGCGCTCTAAAGTAGTGCTAGATTCAGCAGCAAAGATTATATCTTCATACGGCAAAGAGGAATTCTTTGACACACTGGAATTGGTGACACGTCAAGATGACTTGAGTATTTTTATTGTTAATAGTGAAAATAACCTCACTTACAGTATCGATCAATGGGATATCCGTGACAAGATATTGCCCTTTTCTTCAGTTGTGAAATATCGTGAAGAGATGATTAATAGCCCAAGTAGGGCAATTTATAATAAGGTGCAAGAACATACTTATACAAAAAACGGCAAGCCAACTGTTAATGAAACTTTACTTTTTGGAACATATATCGGCACGCCGACCGATATGAAAGCAATGATTTTTGTATATGCATCACTTGACCCCATCGGCTCAACAGTTGAAATATTGAGAAGTCAGCTCCACCGTATAACATTCATCGTATTGCTGCTTGCGTTTATAATTTCATTCTTCATATCATGGCAAATATCTAGACCAATTACGAAAATAACGAAATCGGCCCGCAGGCTCGCTCAGGGCGATTATAACATCGCCTTTGAAGGGGGCGGATATGGCGAAGTTGACGAACTATCGAAAACGCTCAATTATGCGGCGGCGGAAATATCGAAGGTAGATAGTATGCACCGTGACTTAATCGCAAGTGTATCCCACGATTTACGCACACCGCTCACTATGATAAAGGCTTATGCTGAAATGATCCGTGATATTTCCGGCGATGATGCCGATCGGAGGAGCGAACACATTGGTGTAATAATTGATGAGGCGGATCGGCTCGGAGTCCTTGTAAGCGATATTCTTGATATGTCAAGGATTGAATCCGGCGACAACTATATTAATCCCGCACCATATGAAATTTCAAATAGGCTTGCCGAACTCATGCAAAGATTCGATTCTTTAATTGAAAAGGCTGGTTATAAATTCGAAATTAGCATTGAGCCGAACATCATAATCAATGCCGATAGTGTGAGAATCGAGCAAGTAATGCTCAATTTAATCAATAATGCTGTAACTTATACAGGTGAGGGCGGGCGGATTATCGTACGATTATATAGAAATGAAAATGGAGTGCGATTTGAAGTGAGCGATACGGGCGATGGAATTGCCGCAGAGAACATACCTTTTATATGGGATAAATTCTACAAAGTAAACACATCGCACAAAAGAGCAGTCGTCGGATCGGGACTCGGTCTTTATATCGTAAAAAACACTTTGGAAATGCACGGATTCAAATACGGAGTCGACAGCACCGAGGGGAAAGGAAGCACATTCTGGTTTGAGGCTACTGTATGATTTGTGAGTTTTTGAGCATCTTAAGCAGGAGGAACACTGCTTAAGATGCTCTTTTTATGAACTTATTGTGATTTCTATACTAAGTATATAAAAATAATCAGATTGCACGGCATTATTTGTATAACTGACAATTGACATATGTTGTGTTTACATGTTATTATTAAGAAGCACCACAAGACTTAGCGTAACGCGATATTGCTGACAACAATATATTGTTGTTTCGACGATATTAACAGTTCTTATACTTTTAATATTGAGCAAAGGATTTAATAGATGAACTCGTACAGGAAAAATCTATTTTTGCTACTAAAATTGTGATACTAAGTGTATTTTAATATACCTATTATTTAAAGGGAGGAGATTTCATGAATTTCAAGAAATCAAAATGGCAAGACAGAATCGACGTTAGGGACTTTATCGTTAGTAACTATACGCCTTATGACGGTGATGATGAATTCCTTGCTGATGCGAGCGATAATACACTCGCTCTTTGGGACAAACTCTGCGATCTACTAAAGATTGAGCGTGAGCGTGACGGCATTTACGATATAGATGCAGATACTATATCGGGAATTACGTCGCATGATGCGGGTTATATAGATAAAGATCTTGAGCAAATCGTAGGGCTTCAAACAGATGCCCCTCTTAAACGTGCTATAATGCCTTTCGGCGGTATTCGCATGGTTCATACATCACTCAATGCGTATGATAGGGAGTTATCGCCGACTATTGATGAAGTTTTCAAATACCGTAAAACGCATAATGACGGTGTTTTCGATGTTTATACAGATGCTATGAGAAAGGCTCGTCACGCTGGAATCATCACAGGTCTGCCCGATGCATATGGCCGTGGTAGGATTATCGGCGATTACCGCCGTGTGGCGCTATACGGCGTAGACAAGCTAATTGAAGAAAAGAAAGCATCTAAGGCAAACTTCAATGGCACGATGGATGAGGAAACTATTCGCCTGCATGAAGAATTAGCCGAACAAATTCGCTCGCTAGTAGAATTAAAGGAAATGGCGAAGATGTATGGATTTGATATATCGAAGCCTGCAACCGATGTTAAGGAAGCTATCCAATGGCTATACTTTGCATATCTAGCAGCGGTTAAGGAGCAGAACGGTGCTGCAATGTCACTCGGCAGAGTGTCAACATTCCTTGATATTTATGCCCAAAACGATTTGGAAAGTGGCAAATATACCGAGAGTGAGATTCAAGAATTTGTTGATCACTTCGTTATGAAACTGCGTCTAGTTCGCTTCTTGCGTACTCCTGCATACGATGAGCTATTCTCCGGCGATCCAACTTGGGTTACTGAAGCCATTGGCGGCATGGGTAATGATGGTCGTCATATGGTGACAAAGATGTCTTATAGATTCCTCCACACATTGGCGAATCTTGGCGCCGCACCAGAACCTAATATGACAGTCCTATGGAGTACAGAGCTGCCCGATAATTTCAAGGAGTTCTGCTCAAAATTATCGATTGAGACCTGCGCTATTCAATATGAAAATGACGATATTATGCGCCCTAAATTCGGCGATGATTACGGTATTGCTTGCTGTGTTTCAGCGATGAAAATCGGTAAGCAAATGCAATTTTTCGGCGCACGTGCAAATCTTGCTAAAGCACTGCTCTATGCCATTAATGGTGGTAGAGATGAAATAAGCGGTGATCAAGTTGCTCCGAATATTACTCCTATTGATGGTGAATATCTAGATTATGATGTAGTGGCGGAACGTTTTGACGCTATGCTTGATTGGTTGGCAGAACTATATGTCAACACATTGAATGTTATCCACTTCATGCATGATAAATATTCATATGAAAAGATACAAATGGCACTGCATGATGATGAGATTATCCGCACTTGTGCTTGCGGAATTGCCGGTCTATCGGTCGTTGCTGATAGCTTATCTGCAATTAAGTACGCAAAAGTTCGCCCTATCCGTAATGAAGATGGATTAACCGTCGACTTTGAAATTGAGGGCGATTATCCTAAATTCGGCAACAACGATGAAGATGTTGATGATATTGCCGTTAAATTAGTAGAAAGCTTCATGGAAAAACTAAAGGCGCAAAAGACTTATCGTTCAAGCATACACACATTATCAATACTCACTATAACATCGAATGTTGTTTACGGAAAGAAAACAGGCTCAACTCCTGATGGTCGTAAACATGGGGAACCTTTTGCACCGGGAGCCAATCCAATGCACGGCAGGGATTCACACGGAAGTGTTGCCTCAATGATGAGTGTGGCGAAACTCCCATACGATTATGCTGAAGACGGGATTTCATACACATTCTCAATTGTGCCTCAAGCATTAGGAAAGACGGAGGAAGAGGGCATTGTTAACCTCTCAACTCTAATTGATGCATACTTTATGGAGGGTGGACATCATATTAATGTTAACGTCCTAAATAAGGAATTATTAATGGACGCAATGGACCATCCTGAAAAATATCCGCAACTAACAATTCGTGTATCCGGCTATGCGGTGAATTTTATCAGACTAACTAGAGAACAGCAACTCGATGTTATTCATCGCACATTCCATTCATTTATTTAAACACTGCTCTCCCCGAATTCAATTCGGGGAGATTGCTAACGAAAGGAGCGATTCCATGTCAAAAGGTGTAATCGGACGTCTACATTCATATGAAACTCTCGGCGCACTCGACGGTCCGGGTGTGAGATTTGTCGCCTTTTTACAGGGGTGTAATTTACGTTGCCTTTACTGCCACAATCCCGATACTTGGGAGCTGGGAATAGGCAATATAATTTCATCGGACAAGCTCGTAGAGATTATTCTAACATATAAGAACTTTATTCGTGATGGCGGTGTCACTCTATCAGGCGGGGAACCGCTTTTACAACCGGAATTCTGCGCTGACGTTATCAAATTGTGCAAGCAAAATGGCCTGCATACTGCTATTGATACTAACGGAACAGTGCCATTGCAATTATCGAAAAAGGCAATTGATCTTGCTGATTTGATTATGCTCGATATTAAGGATCTTGACAATGAAGATGCTAAAATCCTAACTGGGGAAGGCAACGAAAATGTTATTGCTACCCTGAATTACTGCGAAGAAATCGGTAAAGAAGTGTGGATTCGCCATGTTCTTGTACCTGAGTACACGATATTCCCCGATAAGCTGGAGAGGCTGGCGCAGTATTTAACACAGTTCAGCTGTATTAGCCGTGTCGAACTACTCCCCTATCATAAGATGGGCGATTACAAATGGGAAGAACTCGGCATCGAAAATAAACTCAAGTCCGTTAAAGAGCCCAGCGATGAAGATATTGCCGCAGCTAAAGAAATCTTTACTAAAAAGGGCTTACCCGTAAGATAGATTTAAGGTTTAAACTAAAAGAAGTGCCATTACAACTTATTGTTGTTGTGGCACTTCTTTTCTATCTACCGGTACACCGCAAAATTTCGTTGCTGAATAGATACGTAAAAGCATATTCTTGCTAAAATCAGAATAGACTATATAAAACTATGCATGATGGGAAGGTAATGAATATGACAGATGGACAAAACAATAAGAGAACAAGCCATAATATAATTATGGAAAATCGTAAGTCGCTAACTATCTCGGGGGTATCGGATCTAGATAGCTTTGATGAACATACGGTTGTGATGTTCACGGAACTCGGCGAATTGACTGTACGTGGTCATGATTTACATATTAATGAGATGAGTGTCGGCACTGGCGAATTAGTGGTGATGGGTGAAATCACCGCTCTCATTTATGGGGATAAAGAAAGAAAGAGTGCATCAGGATTTATAGCGAAGCTTTTTCGTTAGAATTAGCAAAGATTTTCCGGTAGGAGCGTGAATTGATGTTTTTTAACATATCCGAACAGGCTTTGCTTTTTTTGATGTCGGTCGTAATGGGAGTTTTCTTCGGCTTATTGTATGAAGTGTTTCGCATTTCACGAATTGCATTCAACTTATCTAAAGTGATTATCGCCATAGAAGATTTTGTTTTCTTGATGTTATGCGCAATTGGAGTATTTGCGTTTTCACTCGAATACGGTGATGGTATGATTCGTTTATTCTTTGTAATTGGTGCTTTACTCGGGGCGATACTATACTTATTAACGGTAGGAAGATTAATTTTTGCGGCGTCACGTGGAATAATTCATGCCATAAAAACATTTTTTTCTTTTATATATCGTATCTTTATACATCCTATTATAAGGTTTATTGTGTTTTTATATCAAAAAATGGGGATGTTATTTAGTTATATTGGCGGTTTTTTTAAGAAAGTTTGCAAAAATTCTAAATTTGACTTGAAACATAACCCCAAAGTGTTGTATAATAGATACACATGTAGGAAGAAAGCTCGAAAAGGAGTTTCTCGAAATGGCAGCAAGAACAAAAAAGATCGCAAAGAAAAAGGGTAGGCTTGTATCGCGTTTGATTTTTTTCGCGACACTGGCTTTTTTGACCTATGCCATTTTCACTTTAGTCGGGCTTAATTCTAAACTGGAAAAAAATCGAAACCAACTCAACGAATTAAAAAGACAAACGATCGAACAGCAGGACAAGAATTCCGAATTGTCACGAATAATTGAATCCGACGATAAGGATGATTATATCGAACGTATCGCTAGAGAGCGGCTCGGTCTTGTATATTCAGATGAGCAGGTTTATTACGTCATACCCGAAGATTAAGATTAAATTAGGAGGATTGTATTTTTTATATGCAAGTTGAAGCTGGAAAAATTCTTGAAGGTAAAGTTTCAGGAATCACAAATTTTGGTGCTTTCATTGATTTAGGCGAAGGTGTTACTGGTATGGTGCACATATCAGAAGTAGCAAATACCTATGTTAATGAAATCAAAGACTACTTAACAGAAAATCAAACAGTAAAGGTGAAGGTTCTCGCTGTTACACCTGAGGGCAAAATTAGCCTATCAATTAAGCGAGCTGGTGAGGATAGGGAATCTTCTCAGCGACCGTCGGGGCGTCCACCCAGACGTGATTTTAACTCACCTAGGAGAAATAGCGGTGGCTTTAATGCAAATAAAAACGAACCTGCTAGTTTTGAAGATATGATGAATAAATTTAAGCAGAGTAGTGAGGAAAAAATGTCCGACTTGAAACGAAGTGTTGATAACAAGCGTGGAAGAGGACGAGGCGGCTCTAGATAAGATGCCAGAATATATGATTGCCCACGAGTCTAATTCGTGGGCATTAATTTTGATTTTAGGAGAAGTATATGATTATATATAATGCACGTATCCTCACTATGGAAGGTGAAGATATTGATAATGGATATGTTCAAGTAAACGATGGTAAAATTGTAGCTATCGGCGATATGAATAATGCTCCAAAGATAACGGATAGCGATATAGATGGCAAGAACAATATCCTGCTACCCGGATTTATTGATGCACATTGCCACCTAGGTATGTGGGAAGATTCGATCGGATTTGAAGGTGATGACGGGAACGAAGAAAGCGATCCATGCACACCGCACATGCGGGCATTGGATGCTATCAATCCAGCGGACAAGTGCTTTAAAGAAGCACTAGATGCGGGAGTTACCACTGTAATGACGGGTCCGGGCAGTGCTAATCCCATCGGCGGTGAATGGGTTGCTATGAAGACAAACGGCATTTGCATTGATGATATGGTGATGAAATTCCCCTCTGCAATGAAATTTGCACTTGGTGAGAATCCAAAGTCCGTTTATAATAGCAAGAATTTATCACCTGTAACAAGAATGGCAACTGTTGCTATAATTCGTGAGAATCTAATTAAGGCAAAGAAATACCTTAAAGATAGTGAAAATTATGAAAGGGATCCTGCTGAATTTGATGAGCCGGAATACGATATAAAAAGTGAGGCGCTTGTCCCCGTATTAAAACGGGAGTTGCCTGCTCATTTCCATTGTCATAGGAGCGACGATATTTTCACCGCTATTCGCCTAGCTAAAGAATTTGATTTAGACTACGTTCTAATTCATGCTACTGAGGGGCATATGATTGCCGATTCCCTAGGACAATATAATGTTAAGGCCGTTGTTGGTCCTTTAATATGCGACCGTTCTAAGCCCGAATTAAAGGGGCTTGATTGTAAGAATGCCGCAGCTCTACATTCAAAAGGCATCGAATTCTGCATTTGCACCGATCACCCCGTGATTCCTGTGCAATATCTGCCTATTTCCGCCGGTATTGCCGTTCGTGGGGGGCTTGATTATGATGAGGCATTACGTGCAATTACGATTAACCCGGCTAAGATTTGCAATATTGATGACCGTGTTGGTTCTATCGCTGTCGGGAAAGATGCCGATTTGCTAATCTTCGATAATGATCCCCTATCGCCGTATGCTATTCCAAGGCTCGTCATGGTAAATGGTGAAATCGTTAGAAACGATATTAATTAGAACTAACCATAAGGGGAGGTGGAGTTATGCGAAACATTAATGTAGAACTAATTACCGAAACTATCGCAAGATTATGCATTGAGGCGAATAACCGCCTGCCTAGTAGCCTAGAAACCTGCATTAAGCAATGCACTAAAGAAGAAAAATCCGAAGTAGCTAAATCTATTTTTGCTGATATGGGAAGGAACATTGAACTTGCGAAAGTTAATGAGATACCGATTTGTCAAGATACGGGCATGGCAGTAGTATTTATTGAAGTCGGGCAGGAGGTATGCTTAATTGGTGAGCCGCTGGAAGATGCCATTAATAGAGGTGTTGCCAAAGGATATACTGAGGGGTATTTGCGTTGTTCGATAGTGAGCGATCCCCTACTGCGTGTTAATACGAATGATAATACACCTGCGGTAATACATACCCGAATCGTCAGTGGCGATAAAGTCAAAATCACCGTTGCGCCCAAAGGATTCGGCAGTGAGAATATGAGCGCAATGCGAATGATGACGCCATCTTCAAATGCTGATGATATTGTAGATTATGTTGCCAACGTTGTACGATGCGCCGGTAGCAACCCGTGTCCACCGATCGTTGTCGGCGTGGGGATTGGCGGCGATTTTGAACATTGTGCATATCTATCAAAAGTAGCGTTATGCCGCGATGTCAATGTTCGCAATGCAAGCGAATTCTACCGTGAATTAGAGAATACAATGCTGGAACGAATAAATGCTCTCGGCATTGGCGCACAAGGATTCGGCGGTGATATAACTGCTCTTGCCGTTAATATCGAAACATTCCCCACACATATAGCAGGGCTGCCCGTAGCGGTGAATATCGGATGCCACGTAACACGTCATGCTACTGAAACAATATAGTATTCCCTTTTATCCCCATTGATAAAAATTAGGCACTATGATAAAATATAAAATGGATATTATAATTAGCGAAAGGATGGATGGAATATGGGCAATAATATTAAAATTACTGCGGATAGCACTTGCGATCTAACTGACGAACTTTGCGATAAATATGATATTTCTATCGCCCCCCTTTATATCATTATGGACGGTAAAGATCATAAGGACGGATTAGAAATATCGCCAGAAGATATCTATAAATATGTAGATAGAACAGGTGAAATCCCAAAGACAGCTGCAGTATCCGTTGCCGATTATATCGATATTTTCACCAAGTATACCCAGCAGGGTAAAACTGTTGTACACATTAATATCAGCAGCCATTTCTCAACTTGTAATCAGAATGCAAATATCGCAGCAAAAGAAGTTGGCAATGTCTATGTAGTTGATTCACTCAATCTTTCAACTGGCACGGGATTGCTAGCAATTGAAGGTGCCGAACTTGCAAGGGAAGGTATTCCCGCCGATGAAATAAAAGCACGTCTAGATGAATTAGCACCGAAAGTAGAATCAAGCTTTGTGATAGAAACACTCAAATATCTACATATGGGCGGTCGTTGCTCATCGGTAGCAGCACTCGGCGCTAATCTTTTAAAGCTTAGACCATGCATAGAGGTTCAAGACGGCAAGATGAATGTAGGCAAAAAATACCGTGGCAATTATGCAAAGTGTCTAGAACAATATATAACGGATCGGCTCAGTGGTCGTGACGATCTTGCAAATAAGCGAATTTTTATTACTCATTCGGGTTGCGATGAGGAAATTGTAGCTACTGCAAGGAATACCGTTAAGAAGTATGCTGAATTTGATGAAATCCTTGAAACTATCGCTGGATGTACAATAACAAGTCATTGCGGTCCTAACACCTTGGGAATTCTATTCATCAATAAATAGCTTTCATTATGCATATAATAATACCCCCATGTGAATTCTTCACGTGGGGGTAAATTTAACTTTAGTCCTCATCGAAATTAAGTTTTATCTCTTTATTATCAATGTAATTTAGAACATCATCTACTGTCGATTCTGGTTTAGTGTTTGAAGATTCTTTCGCAACATCCTCGTTAGAAGATTCACCCGATGATAGAATCTTCTCCTTAGGTTCGTCTTTGCTCGTCTTTACTTCAGACAACCCTTTAGTTTTATTAAATAACTTCGCCACCTCGATAGGCTCTAATTCCGTGCTTCCGTCGTAAATTGCCTTTCCCCCAGCGTCGAATGTGAAATTAACTGCTCCAGATTCATCGACAATTTCAGTTTCTTTAGTTTCTTCCGTGTCGGAACTTTCATCGATGTCATCACTAACTACTTCAATCCCCTGCCCTATATTGGGATATGGAATGAATACGGGCTCCGGTCTGAGAAGCTTTGCAAATTCGATTAGGATTAGGAATATACATGGTATAACGGCGATTAAGAACATTCCTTTTAACGATGTAGCAAATCTGAGAAATGCACCAATCGGAGTTGAGTAATATCTTACATTAGATATAATTTGCTCGGGTGATATCTGCCTAGCTACCGATGCGGCGCTATCGCCTTTTACCACGAAAAAAATGCCGTCGTCCTGCTCCATCTTGTCCACAATTCGGTGAATCCGCATTTGCTCGTCATTGCCAGCTTTATATAGCACAATGTCTTTGATATTATAATCATCCTTGGATTTTGCCATTACGGCGCTCCCCTCAGGAATTGTGCTGCCCATCTCGTCCGTATTAACAAGTGCGAAATGTTGCCCGAAAAAAGATGTCGACGAACTATCCTTGAAAGCTAGAACCGATATTAGTAATGTTATAAGTAAAACTATCATAAATATTGATACAGCGACATTCAATATCCGCAGGAACTTACGAAATCCCGATTGCTTTTGCTCGCTCACAATATCACTCCTTTAATTCGATGCATTTATCTAGAAATACCTTTACTTCTTATATTGTATCATAAAAAGCGTAAAAATCATATACCTAAAATAAAAATACAAAGTATTCTATATAATTGGTATTTTACTTTTAATCAAATTACCAATTAATTGTTGACTTCCTTTTACTTCTTTGATATAATAAAATTGTGAACTAAGTTTACCAACTTTATTAAAAGGAGAATTTACTATGGAAAAAGGCAAAAGCGGGATTACCCTTACTTTTATTGCTGCTATATCCTTTATATTTGCGGCAACTGGCAACACCTTAGCATTGGTTTTACTAGTAGGTTTTGCCCTTCTTTATGAAAAAAATGAATGGCTAACTAGACAAGTTTTACAGGCTCTGTTAGTTACCATTGCCGTTAGTGTAATAATGTTACTGCACAATATTGTATTCGATCTACTGGCAACATTCGGAGCTGATTACAACCTTAGTTTAAATCAAATTATCAAGGGTGGCTCCGATATTTATTCGGTAAAATACGATGGTATTTCCATTGTTCTATCGCTTCTATCCATCCTAATTACTAGAGTAGTCCGTTATGGTTCGTATGTGCTATACATAATCGGATTCTTCAAAGTTATAAAAGGATTCGATGCGAAGTTACCGCTGATTTCTGCGCTTGCAGATAAGGCATTCGGCATAGTTAGACCGAAGCCAGCTCAGCAGCAATTCCAGCAATACCAGCAACCTGGACAACAACCGATGCAGCAACCAATGCAACAACAACCACAGCAGCCACAACAATTCCAGAATAACCAGGGCAACCAAAACAACAATACTCCTAATCAATAAGATACCAACTTTAGTCCTTATAAAAATATATGATGGCTTAGCTTTATAGGCTATTTAAGGAGAATTTTTATGGTATGCAATAATTGCGGTTACGATAGTGCGGACGGTAGCAATACTTGTGCTAATTGTGGCTATTACATGGGGGAAAACCCAAGTCCGTATTCGCAACCTTATCACTACCAGTCTAACCCGCACCAGCCCAATCAATGGCAGCAACATCAACAATATAGTCAGCAGGCATATTACGGGCAAAGCCTCGACGATCCGACACCTTTAACTACAAAGCAATATGTCGGCATGATCTTCTTACAGGCGGTGCCAATAGTGGGATTGATCATGCTTCTTGTGTGGGCATTCAGTAGCCCGGGCAACATTAATCGCCGAAATTATGCTAGGGGCTCTCTAATAGTAACCGCAATAATTATCGGAATTTATGTTGCGATCTTATTGCTTGTCTTCACAATAGGATTAGGTATGAGAAACAGTTTTTATTACTAATAAAAATAAGATAAAGTCGCCTTAACATGAGGCGACTTTATTGTTTTCTAGCTCACTTTTAACATTAATCAGGACTTGCTCATATTGAGGGAAGTCCTTTTTTATACGGTATTCCAATCTATCGCATAACAATTGACGTTCTTCTTTATTCTCACGCAATTGCTGCTTATATCCCCATAAATGCGTGTATTTACCGCCCGTTTCAAACAGCTTGTCTTTATCAAGTAAAGTATTGATTTCTACGCCCATTTTTGCAGCGCACATCGCTAAAAGACGTTGCTCTGCAAATACCATGTACGTTAAAATATCGTCACAAATGGGGACATCTGTCATAAAATTAATAGACTGCTGGACATAGAATTCCTTGAATTCATTATCGTGAAAATATGCAAATGCCGTATTGCATGGCAATATATCAGCATAATCATCGTTAAGCCAAAATGCCTTTTTGCTAGATTCCCCTGTCTTAAATATCGACGGATGCGGATATACATCGTGATAAAGTTCTTCCCTATGCGCCGTTGTTATTCCATCTTGTCCTAGAATATCGGAAATACTATCCCATACAATGAAGTCCGTATCTATCATAACGATCGGCGCCTTTACTCTCTTTAAGGCAAAAATCTTGCCCGCCGCCCAAAATCCAATATCATCAATAGCGGGGTCGCCCTCCCCCAATGAGCTATCTATCCCACCATCCCAAATGCTATTAAGACCTAGCCGCTCATAGTATTCTGCACCGATAGAATCGGTCACCATCATGATACTTCCATTCTTCTCACGCCATTTAAGCGCCGAAAGCATCGTGCATAATATTTCAAAATCATCGATTCTGTACTTTTTATCAGGATTGCTAGCTAGGAATGGTGCCGTGCTATTAATATGTATCGCCCTCATATTAGATCAATTCCATAACCAAAATAGGGGAAAAGCCCACTCCCAGAACCGTGATAACTACCGAAGCTACCGCTACCCATCCTTATAATGCTCCCGCTATGGCGATAGCTTGTTGGGTGCGGTGCTAGATTTGCATTAAAACTACCGGCGAAGCGCTTCAAATACTCGGGGGAATTCCTTTTTACTTCTTTAGTTTGATTTTCTTTTGTCATAAAAATGCACCCTTTCAATAATGGAATTAATGTTGTTATATATATAATAGCTTAAAACTGGAAATATTGCAATCTTTTCATCTTAATTCTTAGCAACTGCAATTCCTTGTCGGAGCAAGTAAATTATAGCATCGAATCTACATTGAAATTTTACTTGTAAACGCACGATAAATGAGTTATAATAAGGGATAGCGCACAAATTTTATGAAAGCAAATAGATAAATAAAGCAATAAAAATTACATGAGAATAAGAGAGAAGGATTATTGTTGATAAGAGAAGATTTAAGAAATATTGCGATAATTGCACACGTTGACCACGGGAAAACTACTTTAGTTGATGGTATGCTCAAATTCGCAGGAGAATTCAGCGAACATCAAGTTATCGCTGATAGGGTGATGGATAATGATGATATTGAACGTGAAAGAGGGATTACAATACTGGCTAAAAACCTATCCGTTCATTATAATGATGTCAAGATAAATATTATTGATACACCTGGGCATGCCGATTTCGGCGGTGAGGTTGAGCGTGTCCTTAAAATGGTTAATGGCGTTCTGCTACTTGTCGATGCTGCTGAGGGTCCAATGCCGCAAACAAGATTCGTATTGCAAAGGGCGCTTGAATTGGGGCACCGTATTATCGTTGTCGTCAATAAGATTGATCGCCCCGATGCTAGACTCGATGAAATTGCTGACGAAGTGCTAGAATTGCTGCTGGATTTAGATGCATCAGAAGAACAGCTTGAAAGTCCCGTGATTTTCTGCTCTGGCAGGGAGGGCACGGCGAGTTTATCCTATATCGATAAAGGCAAGGACTTGAAGCCGCTATTCGATCTTTTGATAGATTATGTGCCTGCGCCCGAATGTGACGAAAAGGGAGATTTGCAGTTACTTGTTTCGTCAATTGATTATAATGAATATGTTGGTCGAATTGCGATAGGGCGTATCGAACGTGGCGAAATTCACCAAAATCAAGACATTGTTGTTGGTGATTATCATAAGAGCAAGCCGCATTATCATAGCAAGGTCGCTAATCTCTATCAGATTGAAGGGCTTAATCGCACACCTGTAAAGAAGGCTATTGCTGGTGATATTGTTTGCATTTCTGGAATTGAGAATATTACTATTGGTGATACGATATGCGATGTAAATAATTTAGAGCCGCTCCCCTTTGCTAAAATTAGTGAACCAACTGTTGAAATGACATTTTCGGTTAATGATAGCCCGTTCGCTGGACAAGATGGGAAGCTTATTACGTCACGGCATATTCGTGAGCGATTGCAAAGAGAATTGCTAAAAGACGTATCTTTACGTGTTACTGACACGGATAGTGCGGATAGCTTCAATGTTGCGGGCAGGGGTGAAATGCATCTTTCCATACTAATTGAAAATATGCGAAGGGAAGGATATGAGTTAGCCGTCAGTCCGCCAAGGGTTCTGTTCAAGGAAATTGATGGTGTCAAACATGAGCCAATTGAGGAATTGCACATCGACATTCCTGAATGGGCGGTAGGTTCAGTAATGCAAAAGCTCGGCACTAGAAAAGGCGAACTCATACAAATGAATCCGCAGGGGTCAAGAATGATAATTGAATTCCACATTCCCTCAAGGGGAATTTTCGGTTATAGGAGTGAATTTCTTACCGATACAAAAGGTGAGGGTATAATGAACTCCGTATTCCATTCATATGAGCCATTCAAGGGGGATATTCCTCGCCGTCAAGTCGGGTCGCTAATTGCTTTTGAATCTGGCGAATCGGTAACATACGGACTGTATAACGCACAGGAGCGTGGCTCTTTGCTAATCGGCGCTGGCGTACCCGTATATGAAGGTATGTTAATAGGAATATCACCAAAGGCGGAAGATTTAGTTGTGAATGTGTGCAAGCGCAAGCATATCACAAATATGCGTGCTGCCGGCAGTGATGACGCATTGCGCCTCATACCACCGATAAAATTCAGCCTTGAGGAGGCGCTTGAATTCCTTGCCGATGATGAATTGCTAGAGGTAACACCGAATAATCTACGTCTAAGGAAGAGAATTTTAAGCAATCAAATGCGTGCAAAATCAAGAGGGAAGAAATAATAAAAAACCTGTACTTTAATAGTACAGGTTTTTTCTCTTTTATTTGTATTCTATCTTAAAGTTCGTGAACTCGGCATTATTACTTGAATCAGCATCGTACGAATATAATCCTATAAAGACGCCGGTGAATCCGCCCGCAATCTCGGTAGAAACATACTTTGTTTGTGCGGTTCCAAGATGAATCTTATCATCACCAATTAACGCTGAAAAATTGTAGTTATAATTATTAGCATCAATAATTAATTTTACATTCCCACCATCTATATCGTGCGAATTCTCCACAGATTTTATATCGCCAACATTCAGGCGCTCTATAACTTCATACCCTTTTTCTGTCTTTCTAATAGCTAAGTCATAATGATGATTTTCATCCATATATATAGTTATTCCAGCCTCGCCTTTATCAATACTTACATCGCTAGAAATTTGTGCTATAAAATCTTGCTGGCGGATTCCAATAAATGTTGGGGAATCTGCCTTATCAAGAGAGATGTCCGTACCCTTTAAAATCGCCCTATCTTCAAGCAGGGTATAATTATCTTTATTCGGAATGCGCAAATGGCACCAGTGAATATCCCAATCCGTATTCTCAAATGTTAAGCTATCTAGCTGTTCTTGTACGACTGAATCGGGTATTCTATCTGTTTCAAATTCCTTTGTAACAATCCCGTTGTCACCTGCGCTAAACCAACCGTCTTTATCAAAAGTTACAGGTGATAAGAAAACTTCCCTGCCAAGGTGGTGGTAGGTTGACCATTGCCCAATTTGCCTGAATCCTAGTAGTAGAATCCACCAGTTACCGTCATTATCTTCAATAAGATCCCCGTGGCCGATACCTTGTATCTCATAGCCGCCTAAGTCACGGTTAGATAGAACAGGATTGTTCGGATAGGATTCAAACGGACCATACGGATTATCGGACATTGCATATGTCGCCATGTGGCCGAATTCTGTTCCACCTTCCGCCGCTAGCAAGATATAGTTGCCATTAATCTTATAAAGGTGCGGCGCCTCTAAATATCTTCCTCCCGTCCCTTGCCAAATCGATTTGCTGTCCGTTAATTTCTCACCAGTTTCAATATCGATTTCGCACATTGTAATTCCGTGGACGCCGTTGTCATCTTCGCCATTACTCATGAAATAGGTCTTGCCATCTTCAAAATAAAGTGACGGATCAATTCCGCCCTGCTGGACTGGAATCGGCTCGGACCATTCACCATAAATGTCATCGGTCCAAACATAGAAGTTCTCGTGCGTGGTATCATTAGTAGTAGTCATATAAAATCTACCCTCATGATAGCGAATTGTGGGAGCAAATACACCGCCAGAACTGTTGACCTTCTCCAATTTAATTTGACTAGGTCTAGTTAGACAATTGCCGATTTGCTTCCAATTTACTAAGTCTTCACTCTCTAGTAGCGGAACACCGGGGAAGTACTGCATTGAACTACATGCCATATAGAATTTTCCATTCGCCTTACAAACACTCGGGTCTGCATAGAATCCTTTTACAACTGGGTTGGTATACTTCATTTCATCTCTCCTCTTTTATATTTATAAGCAGCATAGTCATAGTGACTATGCTGCTTTTTTGTTTTGTATTTATTCAACATCTTTTCTAAGCATATATCTATTCATCATACTTCTCATTATCTGTGCTTGGCTCGACATCTCTTCACTTGCTGCTGCGCTTTCCTCTGCGGTTGCGGTATTAGTTTGCACAACATTTGAAATTTGCTCGACTCCTTGAGTAATTTGTTCAATTGCTATCGCCTGTTCCTCAGCCATTAAGGCGATTTCACTCACTAATATGCTCGCTTGCTCGGATTTTTGCATGCCGTCATTCATTGTTTTGGCTGTTTCTCTTGCAATTTTCGTGCCGCTTGCCACTGCTTCAATAGAATCCCTTATCAGCTGCGTTGTGCCTCTTGCGGCTTCGGCAGATTTACCTGCTAGATTGCCGACTTCATCAGCAACAACGGCGAAGCCTTTACCCGCTTCTCCCGCTCTTGCCGCTTCGACCGCTGCATTAAGCGCAAGAATATTTGTCTGGAATGCGATATTCTCGATAGTTTTAATTATAGTGACAATCTCGTTAGACTTGTCCTCAATTTCAGCCATTGCCGCTAGCATTTGCTCCATCTCAGCATTACCATTCTGTAATGCCTGTGTCGATGCGCTTGCATGGTTGTTGGCTTCTTTTGCATTAATTGCACTTTGCCTAATCTGCTCGGAAATTTCAACGAACGATGCCGAAAGCTCCTCAAGTGAGCTTGCCTGCTCGGTAGATCCCTGTGATAACGCTTGCGCCCCATCCGATACTTGGCCTGAAGCATCTGCAACCTGTATTGCTGCGTCCCTTATTTGCCCATATTCTGAATTCATTTCGTTCAATATTGTGTTGAGTGCATTCTGGATAGCTATAAATTCGCCTCTATATTGATAGGCTATGTAGAAACTAACATTACCTTTTGCTATTTCTTCAAGTATGTATGTGAGCTCCTCCACCATCTTCCTTATATATTCCTTTGATGAAAGTATGGATGCAATCAGCTCCCCCATTTCAGAACTATCGGGTTCAAGATTGAATTCTTCTGAAAGAATCCCATTTGCAAAATTATTTAGCTCGTCACTGATTATGCTAATTGGATATGTAATCTTTCTTCTAATATAAATCATTAATAGAATAAGTGATGTGATTATTAAAGCTGCCATCAATGCGCTAGTAACAATCACACCAACGACGGAAGTACTTTGCCCATCTGCCACCACTTCAGCTGCATTGACTACCTCATAGTACTTGAATGCACCATAACCAGTTACACCTGTTAATGAAAGGACTAATACTATACTAGCTATGCAAAGTAGGCGGATAATAAAAGTTTGACTGATTATTAGTTTACCTATAAATGATTGCTTGCCGAATATCTTATTGAGAAGTTCACGAATTTTATCCATTTAGGCATCCCTCGCTTGTTTCATTTTATGTATCAATATTATCATCTATTTTACTACAAGTCAAGTTTAGTGACCAACTTTTTTTGTATATTTAGAACAGATAAATAGTTTACATTAGTTTACTATTTTATAAGGGCGTGCTTGTAATATATTGAGGTTATTCTACATTATGCATTCCTACCTTGTACTATTTCTAGTGGTGCAATTCTCTTTAATGAAATCCAATCAAGCAAGATAGAAAATACCGATAGAATTCCTGCTATTGTAACTGCTAAAATGAAGCTATTAGCAGTCATTATATCAAGTTCAATGAGCTTACTTAGCGAAATCAGCAACGGAATGCTAATAATGCACGATACTATTAATATTGTCACTTTCTTCGCAATTGATGTCACGGAAACTATCTTAATTGGTGCGCCCGTTATGATTTGTATTGCATAGTCCCTTTCATTCCCCTTATAATCTAAGATGCTATTCGATATAAATCCGACTGACGATATTGCAAGTATTGCGATGCCGATTAGTAGGAATGATGATATTCTATCAAATTCACTACCCAACTCTTCTTCCCAGTCAAAACCCCTTGCTGCATATTCCCCATCGGAATCCCGATTATATTCTGACATGAAAGCATCTTTATCAATGCTGCTATCGAGGTCGGCATAAAGATTTGTATAATTGACTCCACTTGACAAAAGATAATCTTTAACCACTCCGCTCTCATCAAATAGAATGAAGCTAGGTGTGGAAAGACCGCTCACCATCAATTCTGTCACGCTGTTCTTTAACATTCCGCAAATATATATATTGAACTTGCCATCAACATTATATGTGTTGCCGATTTTGTATATCCCTGCAACATCGCTTGTTATCATAGCTGGAATGCTCCCGCCATAGTCTTTATCAGTATCGACCCACCGCCCCGAATGGCTAATATCACCGAACTGCTCAAAGTATTCCCTCGACATCAACATAATGCTACGTGGCATATTTTCTTCGATTAATTTGCCCTGCTTATTACTAACTTGCACACCGCCATCAATTGCATAGAATCCCCTCTCGACCTCCTGCGATTTAATGAGGGAATCCGCCTGCTCCAATGCATCGCCCTGATATATAATTTTAACGGCATTGGATGTGTCGTGCTTTTTAAAATAGGATAAGCTACCTATGTATTTGCCCGTTAATGACAGGCAAATATTATAGCACACAATCGCAAATACAAGTTGCAAAATGAATATAGTTGCGCTTTTCCTATTTGAGTTAAGTTCTGATTTTAGCAGCCAGAGTAATTTCATTGCAGTCCTCCCCCTTTCGCCGATGGGGTGCGTTTAGCTAACGTCTTTATTGTTGGCAAAACTGCACCGACTATCACTGATAGATATATCGCCGCAACTACAACATAGTCGATAGGGCGGATCTCGCCCCTCTTATTAAAGAATTTCAAAAGCTGCTGAATCGGTATCATTGCAATGCACGAAACAGCATACGACAATGCCATACAGAAGAAAATCTGAAATAAAAGCAGGAAGTAGATAGTGCCGTAATTCGCTCCACATACCTTAAAGATATTCAGCGAACTTTCAGAACTTTTACATAGATAGACGAATAACGAATACACGCACAGCGCACAGAACAGTGCTAGAATTATGCTGGCAATTATCGATATAATTATGAAAATCACACCGATGCTAAGCGCGGGAAGAAATTCGGATTCTATATTTTCTTCCGTTATCCCCCGTCCGTATATATCGGCAAGGAATGCCTTTTGCTCGGTTGATAATTTCTTCTCAAATCTTATTCCATGCGCAATTTGAAATGCCATTGGCCCGCCGGTCAAGAATTCATAATCATCTTCTAGTGTTGGTTCAATATAAGTATCCTGAATTATTTTCATAGTGCTATACGGTAGAAGGACTCTCGTGTACGAATCGTCATTCAGCCCGATTACCTCATACTCCCTATCCGCTATCGTCACCATATCCCCCACATTTATTTTCAAATTGTCCGGCAGAATTATAACACCTCTATCTTCTTTTAGCTCGTCTGCTGTGAAAAAGCGTCCTTCGCATATTTCGTATGTAGGATTATAAAACGATGATACTAATTCCTTGACTGCATTTTGCTCTTCTCCCAATATCGTATCGCAACTTTCAAAGATATTTTCAGCTAATTCTCGCCCATTGACGGCAGTAATTCTAGCATAACCGCCAACATTTGCATATTCAATCTTGGGTAGCACTCCGCTCATTAAAGCAGTTGCGCTTTGTTCGGTAAGATGGAACCTATCGATGTAACTATCCGTGCCGAAAGTGCGCTTTAACTGTTCATATTCTTTAGACGATGGGAAGTCCTCGGTTAATAGTATCCACGATATAAAAAGAACGATGCACGACAATATTAATGTTGCAATTACGGCGATTGTATATTTAATCTCTCTTGTGAACCAGTCCTTCAACATTGAAAGGACTAAATAAAGCTTCTTCATTTATACGTCCTTTCATTAATTATCGTTAACGATTACACCATCGGCAATATTAATTATGCGATCGCAGGTATTAGCAATTTCCCTATCATGTGTGACGATAATTATTGTAATGCCCTGCTCATTGAGCTCCTTAAATGTTGCCATGATTTCATCAGCTGTCGCACTGTCGAGGTTAGCCGTCGGCTCATCGGCAAGAATTAATTTAGGATTGTTGACGATTGCCCTTGATATAGCGATTCGTTGCTTTTGCCCGCCTGAAGTTCGGCTTGCTAACTTGTCCTTTAATTCGATAATGCCTGTTGCTTCGAGGGCTTTTTCCACCATGGGGCGAATATCTTTATACTTAACTTTCTTATTGAAAATCAGCGGATAGGCGACATTTTCATACACAGTCTTATTCGGTATCAGCCCAAAATCCTGTAACGCAAAGCCGATTATGCTATTACGCATACGGCTAAGCCCTTTTCTTCCTAGGGAGTTGAGGTTAATGCCGCTAACTACCACACTTCCTTTAGTTGAGGTATCTAGGCAACCTATAATATTGAGCAAAGTCGACTTCCCCGAGCCGGACACACCCATAATTCCGACCATTTCGCCCTCATCTATTTTGAGGTTGACTCCACGCAGTGCTTCAACCTTATATGTAGTTTTAGGATTATAAGTTTTATGAATATCTATCATTTCTATCATTGCATTAGTTCCTCTTTTCTTGTTTTATTAGGATTAGTCCTCATTATGAATTGGCTCCAATGGTTTTAATATCTTTGGTGTAATTTTAACTATGATTTTCCCCAGAACCGTGCCTAGTAAATATAATGCAACCGCTGCATAAAAATTCATCATCATAATCACCCATACAACACCGCCCCAAAATAGGTTTGTTAATAGCGGATATATTATTTGCACCGAGCAAATTGCAATGCATATTAAAATGGCACCTTTGAACTTTCTATGCTTACTAAAAAGTAGAGTATTGCAAAATCCTATGCCGATGAAACCAAGAGCAGGAATTATATTGTCTCTTAATATGTAGGATAATCTTATCCACTCCATTTTACTTAGTGGATGTTCTGAATATGCGGGGAGTATCTGCCCGAATAGATAAAATTCACCGAGCCACGAGAGAGAATCATACCCATAGGAATATACCGGTATGTCGGGAAATAGCCAATTAAAATAGTAAATATATAGAGCGACACTCACAAATAAAAGGAGACTCCTAGCTAGAGTATTTTTCTTCTTTACAAATCTTACTATAAGAATTGTAGCTGCTACAATCAACATCAAGGTTCTTGCGGCAACTGTATCAACAACGACGTCCATAGCATTCACCCTTTCCATGTAAATTATACCATGTTAGGACATCGTTCACAATAGTGATTGTCAACGAATCCCTGTGATAAATTTGTATGCTTTGCTTTCTTATCAAGTTATGTATATCATAACTTGATAAGAAAAGACCACCTATTAATAGGTGGTTTCTCCGTATATCTATTCACGATACTATCTATCTTACACCATCTGCATATAATCAAGTTGATGATAGCCTTTGCGTTCATAGAGACGCGGCGCCGCATCATTACCATGCGATATTTCTAATCTAAATCGCTTTGCCTTATCGCTGAATTCATCTTCGACATAGCTAAGGAATTCGCTCCCTAGACCTAGCCCACGGAAATTCTCTTTGATGAAAATTTCCTCTACCCATACGACTAAGCCACCAGCCTCATTAGAATAAGTTATCCCAATGAGCGCATAGCCAGCTATTTCGCCCCCATGCTCGATGATGTACGCTTTCGCATATGGCGAATTTGATGTAACTTCATCGAATGTGTTCAGTATATTCTGCGTGGGAATTTCGCTAATTACCGCTTCGGACTTATAGAAGTCCCTCGCCATATTCACAAATACATCTTTGTCCTTTGCTTTTATCTCTCGTATCATTTGTTCCTCCGTAAACTTTTGTCTTTAATACTATTAGTATAGCACAATTCTTTATAGTTGGATAGTGGAAAATCATATAGAAATCATGATTTATTTCACTACTTCATCCTACCCGTAACTATAAAATTCCCCATATTATCTGGTGAAATCGATATTGCTACTAGATTGTAAAAAGTAACCTTGTACGCAAAAACATCGAACTACTTTATATAGGTAGTTCGATGTTTATATTCACTTATTCAGTGATTTTCTATCGTGACTATAAAAATCTTCTTAACTTCTGCAAGTTATTTTCTTCTGTTTCAAGCAGTTTACCCATTAGCTTCATAACTTCTTTATCGGCGTCATAATACCTTTTAATATTTTTGACCGCATCAATTACGCCCATATTACTGCCTATCATCAGCATCTCAGCAATATGGGATGGTGATTTATCCTTTATAGTTTGGATATTTATCATCATATATGTTTTTAGTTTTTCTAGTTTACCAATGCCGTTCTCATCGCAACCGGCATCGGTTAACATCTTTTTAGCCTCGCTATTGATTTCTTCGTATTCTTCCCACTGTCTTTTTATATGGCTTTTAAATTCCTCGTTGTCGGTTATGTCCATTAGCTTGTCTATTGTTTCGACACCCATTTGGGAATTTTGATAGACAAAGCTCAATAGCTCCGTGTTAGCACTCATTTCACCACACTCCTTTAAACTAATATGCCACGATTTTCATTTATTATGCGTGATGAAATTGTTGCAAAATAAAATGCTATCTATGCCTTTTTTGGTTTTTTAACGATAAGAATCAATATTACACCGACTATTGCCGCTATTGATGCAATAACGAATGCTGGGAACATCAAATTAATGTCCTCTGCCGCAATATTTTTGAAATATCCTGCAACATATGATGATAATACTGCTCCTGCACCGAATCCGATTAGTACCATGCCATAATTTGTTGCCATATGCTTAGTTCCGAATAGATCCGCAGTGAAGGCTGGATATGTGCTTAGGAATCCGCCATAGAAGAATCCGATAAGCCCGATTAGAATATAGATGAAATATCCAGTAGCAAGATTAACGAATAGCGAAAGGACCGCCGTTCCTCCAAGGAGTAGCAATATTGTTTTCTTTCTGCCTAACTTGTCCGACACCCATCCCCAGAATAGTCGCCCGAATGAATTGAACATTGATATTACTAGAACGCCGATTGTCGCTGTCGATGCCATTCCCTTTGCAATAGCGATAGGCTTTGCGAATCCTATCATCATAAGTCCGCCCATGCAAGCAAGCATCAGTGAAATCGTCACAATATAGAATTGCGGCATCTTCAACACTTGTCCAGGCGAATAATCATAATTTTCATTGCTTGATCCTGCTGATGGCGGTGTGTATCCGTCGGGAATGTAACCTTCCGGAGGATTCTTGATAAAAATACCGCCGATAGTGCATACAACAATGAAGATTATGCTCAGCACACGCAATGTGCTAAGTTCCCCGACGCCGACACCGCCATATGCTTTAATTAACATCTCAATAATCGGGGTGAAAACAACACCGCCAAATCCTAGCGCCGATACGATTATGCCGGTAATTAATCCTCTTTTATCCGGATACCACTTCTGCGCACAGGCGATTGTAGTCGAATATGTAAAGCCCATGCCGACACCGCCCATAATGCCATATGTAACCCAGAGCAACCACGGCGCCGATGCCGTTACAAACGATGCACTAAAGAATCCTAGTGCGAGAATTACTCCACCGATAATTACTACATTACGTGATCCGAACTTATCTTGTAGCTTGCCGCCGATTGTGCTGCCGATGGTGAGCGTTGCTAGCAATAACGAGAATGTAAGCCCCGCCGCCACATTATCGCCGCCAAATATGCTGCCTGCAATACCATTCTGAAATATGCTCCAAATAGACGCAGTGCCAAGACAAAGTTGTATTGC
>CALLQQ010000060.1 GCA_938014915.1 uncultured Clostridia bacterium | reverse complement strand
CATTCCCCTTGACAATGCTACACCTTTATGGTATAGTACCATTAAATACATTGGAGGTGTATTACAATGACTGAAGATAAAAACAAGATGAATCAAACTTCTCCGGAGTGTTCCGTACCAAAAGATCCTGAGGTCGACAATCCTAATAAAGAGGGATGGTGCTCACCTGAGTTTCCTTCAGGGTGTATTTTAGAAGAGGAAAAGAAAGTAGACGACTGCAATTAAAAGCATCGTCGGTGATATTTCTCATTAATTGAATTTATAATGGACACGGCATAGTCGATTATCGACTATGCCGTTTTGTGTTATTACCACCGCTAGTTTCTCTTGCGCTTTTGCATATGGTATGAAATGCGCAGAAGTAACTTCTCCGAGCAAAATCTACCGAAGAATTTTGCTAGTTTCATTTGTATTCCAGGTATTATAATCAATTTCCTCTTAAACATCTTATCTATCGCATATCTTGCAACATATTCACTGGATAGGCCTTTCACGCTGAATTTAACATCGGCAACTTCATCGAATTCCGTTCTAACTGGTCCAGGGCATAGGACACCGATATAGACACCACTTTGCTCCCTGCGAAGTTCTTCATATACTGCTTCCGTCAATCTTGTTACATAGGATTTAGATGCATAATAGCTTGAAAGTAGTGGCCCGGGGAGGAAACTCGCCGATGAAGATACATTCAAAATATAGCCCGAATTTCTTTCTTTAAAGTCTTTTAAAAAGAGTTTAGTCAATATATGGACTGCCCTAATGTTTGTGTCGATTAGTTCCATTTCCCTATTTATATCCGTTTTATCGAATGCACCGAATATTCCAAAGCCTGCATTGTTAATTACAATATCAATTTCTTCATCTTTTACGGCTTGGTGCAATTCGTATGCGGCGTCCCCCTCCGACAAGTCAAGCTTTATCGTTCTCACATTTGTAGGCAGTTCTGCCTTTAATTCTTCAAGCCTATCAAGACGACGCGCGACAAGGATTAAGTCAACTCCCCTATCGCTCAGGACCCTCGCCATATCTCTACCAATGCCGGAACTTGCGCCCGTAATTAATGCTTTCATACACTTCCTCCTATGTTTACTTCCTAACTTTAAATGTAGTTACTTAATCCTGAATTGCTTGATTATTCCTACCGCCATCATATCAGCCATTTGAAGTGCCTCATCTTCTATATTTTGATACATAGCTATCTCGGCAGTATATCTTCTGGCTATTCTATCCTTCATTGTGCATTCAATCATTTTTAAATGCCTGTAAAACATCTCTTGCCATCTTCTTTTAGACCAGAACGGATTGATGCTGCTTAAAAAGCAGGAAATCTCGTCAGCATTATTATACCACTTTCTACGCTCTTTTTCTATCTTTTTGCTGTCCTTTAGTTTATGTGCATTCAGGAGCTGTCCAGCAATTTCTATATGCTCCGTTAGCAATTTTTCAAAAGTTGATGCTTTTTTCTCACTATAATACTTCCTTAATGCCTTTGCAAAATCACTCGGATTACGCAGTAGTCTATTCGTAACTGCGTCCAAATCTGGGCGATTCGGCGTGCTGCTTACTATGAACGCTCTCGTCCACATGACATGTTCACTCCATAGCTGGCGAAATGTATTTATAACATTCACGCACCTGGGAAAACATATATTATTTATATTAGAACTCACATATTACCCTCCTAAAATTGTTCTAATATTATTATATGTTTATGTATCATCAGTGACACATTCATAAAAAAGAGCGGATATGTATCCGCCCTTAGTCTACTTATTTTTTTCAATTTTTTCTGCCAATTGGCGCAATTCGTCCTGTGTTGTTATTTCAACACCTGTTTGCATTATTGTTTCCTTGATATATCCCGGTAAAGAATCAAAGTACTGTTTGGTTTTTTCGTCCATATTGCTAAGCACTGCATAAGCATCATTGCTATTCATTATATCACCTCCATAACTAGCTTTTGCAATATTATCATATTAATTTAGGTAATTTTTGGGCAGGTTTGAGGAAATGTATTTAAAATTTACCTTCATGTAACTAATAGTATTCTTATTAATGTTGCTTTTTATAATTTACGGTGATATAATTAGCCTGTTTATATAAGAGTTTTAGCGAATAATATCGCACTACTATATCATTAATAAATTCTATTAAAGGAGTAAATATGAGATTTATAAAAAACATAAAAATACGACCGAAGATGCTCATTTTTTCATTTACGGCGGCTTTTCTACTTATTGCAGTGTGGATGTTGTCGAATTTGTTCCACGATAACCTTAAAATCGGCAGTGAGCTATATGATGAAATTATACTCAGCCATGAGCTTGGCGCCGATGTTGTATCGCCTGCGACAAATCCAATAGAGGCATATTCGCAAATGCTCGGATTTATCATGACTGACGATATGGCATTGCGTGATGAATTGCTATCTAAAATTAAGGAAAGTGAAGATAAATTTTATGAGCGACAAGCATTCTGGGGTGATAATCTCCCCGAAGATATTGACATTGTAACTTCCGCATCCGACGGGCAATTAGACACCGTCAGTGAATTCTTTCGAATTTTCAATGAGGAAGTCGTTGCCGCTGTGAATACTGGCGACCCGATTGCGATTAGCAATGCACATCAAAAATTAGAGAAAGCCTATTCTAACAATGCAAAAGTGCAGGCGAATGTTGAGGAAATGGCAATATCTTGGCGGGAGGCATCGCTAGATAGTGCTAAAGTAGCCGAAGCTCGCAATAAAAACACAATGTTAGTTCTTATTATAGCTTCACTCGGTATCGGTGTTATCATCAGTGCTGCCATTACTCGTACAATGGGTAACCATTTAAGATACATAACTTCTATTAGTAATAGAATTGCAGACGGTGATTTATCCGCAACTATTGACGAAAAGCAAATAACACGTGATGAAATCGGGCAACTATGCGGCTCAATGAGCCAAACTTTAACTAGGCTGAATACATATATCGATTATATAAATGAAATTACCCATGTGCTATCAAATATGGCTGATGGCGATATGAGAATTGTATTAGAGAGGGATTATGCCGGGGAGTTCGCACCTATTAAAACGGCATTAGAGTCTATATCTCTATCGCTGAATTCTACTCTGTTATCTATTAACGATTCGTCGGATCAAGTCGCATCAGGAGCAGTGCAAATCTCCGACGGTGCTACGGCTTTGGCATCGGGTTCGACTGAACAAGCAAGCGCTATTGAGGAGCTATCCGCCTCAATAAATGAAGTCTCTTTTGCGGCAAACGATAATGCCGAACAGGCAATGAAAATCTCCGACGATATGAAAGAAATTATTGATAATATGGCATCGTCAAATGAGCAAATGAACATAATGCTGAGGACTATGATGGAGATTAGTGCATCGTCGGAAAAAATCGGTGAAATAACAAACATCATTGAAGATATTGCATTCCAGACGAATATATTAGCACTTAATGCAGCTGTTGAGGCGGCACGTGCTGGTGAGGCTGGGCGTGGATTCGCCGTTGTGGCTGAAGAAGTTAGGAGCTTAGCAGAAAGATCCGCAGAGGCGGCAAGACAAACAAACGATCTTATCATGCAGTCAAATACCGCAGTTGAAAGTGGCTCTGAAATATCTGAAAATGCGGCTAACATGATTGAAACAAGCACGAACGATATTAATGAAATCGGTAAAGTTATTGTATCTATTATGAATTCATCAATGGAGCAGGCTAAAGCAATTACGCAAATTACGCAAGCAATTGAGCAAATTTCGTCGATAGTGCAAAGTAATGCCGCAACCGCCGAAGAAAGTTCAGCATCGAGTGAGCAATTAACCGCACAGGCTACTATGCTAAATGACTTAGTCGACAAATTTAAACTCGACACTTCATTGACGGACAGAACATTATAATCTTCTGCTACTTATAAGAAGCTATTTTGTTTTTTCAAGATAGCTTCTTATTATAATTTTGGGTTGACTTTTCCCCTCAAAAGTTGTATAATTATATCGTTGTCAAATCGGGATGATTGAACATATCAAAGATAAATATAAATATTGCAAAAAACACTTGACATTTATAATATTATCTGTTATAATAAATTTCGTCGCTTAAGGTAATGATACATTTCATAGCCTTAAAGAAAGTAAATATGCGGGTGTAGTTCAATGGTAGAACTCCAGCCTTCCAAGCTGGTCGCGTGGGTTCGATTCCCATCACCCGCTCCATTTTATGCGATTTTACAATTGCTTTATCTCGTTTAGCGACTTTAAAATTCTTATAATTTTAGATTTGTACGAGCATATTTTACAGGTCATAATTGATAAGATTGCGCCTCTAGCTCAGCAGGATAGAGCAACTGCCTTCTAAGCAGTAGGTCACAGGTTCGAATCCTGTGAGGCGCGCCAAATTTGCCCTAGTTATGGTGGGTATAGCTCAGTTGGTTAGAGCGCCAGATTGTGGCTCTGGAGGTCGTGGGTTCGAATCCCATTATCCACCCCATTTTTTCATATAATCTTGGGATATAGCCAAGTGGTAAGGCAACGGACTTTGACTCCGTCATTCCGATGGTTCGAATCCATCTATCCCAACCATATACCCCGTAAAGCCTTTATTGAAGGACTTTACGGGGTATTATTGTTTTATATTGCTTAAGTTATTATATTATTCAGTGCATCACTTTATCAATCGGATAAAACTATTTTGAGGAAATGTAAGCTTAAAAGTTGTACCAATGCCCTTTATACTCTTCATCTCAATAATAACATCATGCAACATCGCACCATGTTTTACAATAGCAAGCCCGAGTCCTGTTCCGCCTATTCCCTTCGACCTGCTTTTATCCACACGGTAAAACCTCTCAAATATATGGGACTGATGCTCTACTGGTATTCCTATTCCAGTATCGTGTACGGTGACAACAGGTTTGTCATTTTCTAGTTCTACAATGATATCAACATTTCCGCCTAATACGTTGTATTTAATAGCATTGTCGCATAGATTATATATGATTTCATCAAGTATCTTTCTGTTGCCAGTTACTGTGATGTGCTTACCTTTTATAGATGTATTAACGCCTGCTTTTTCCGCCAAAGGCTTAAGCCTGTTCATCGCATCCTCTACCAATATAAGTAGATCAATATGCTCTTTTTCTAGTTCCGCTGCTTTCTCATCAAGCTGCGATCGCTCCAGAATATCGTCAATCAACGTAAGTGATCTGCCTGCTTCGTTATGGATTCGTCCTGCGAATCCTTGCATATCTTCTGGTCTTGTAATGCCATTCTTCATGATTTCCGCAAAGCCCAATATAGAAGTTAACGGTGTCTTTAATTCATGTGATACATTTGCAGTAAATTCTCTGCGGCTGCGTTCGGCATTCTGTTTTTCCGTGACATCTAGTGCCATAATTACCGCACCAAGTGTCCCATCATTGTTCACTACTGGATTCCCAAGCAACTGATAGTGTCTACTATTAATCGTCAGAAGTGACTGATAATTCTCGCCCTCTATCGCTTTATGAAATACTTCTTTTAATGGGGCAGAACGATTTACGGATAATATATGCCTACCGATATTCCTCCTAATATCCGTATTGAATATCAAAGCCGCACTCGCATTAATAGACAGGATTAACCCCTTATTCGATATTAGAATCAACCCTTCACTCATATTCTCTGTAACTGCATTAAATTCACGTTGCTTTTCAGTAAACTCATATATTTTGCTTTGTATCTCTTTATTCTGCTGTTCAATAAGCATTAATACAGGGCTCATATAGTCATATATATCATTTTCAAACGGAGAATCAAGATTAAGTGCATTGATTGGAGCCGTTATTTTTTTCGACATATACCGTGCAATAACAAAAGAAAGCAGTGCAATTGCCAACACGATGGCGCTCAATGCTGGCATCATTGGCCACAATAATCCAAATACGCTACTCTGAGTTATGGCAACACGCAAGATGTAATTATCTTCTATTTTTAATGCATAATAAAATGTTTTTTTATAAAGAGTGCCTGAATTACGATAGCTTTCACCTGCACCTTTTTTAAGTGCAGATATGACCTCTGGCCTGTCGGCATGGTTCTCCATAAGAGAAACATCCGTTGTATTATCGTATAACACCGTACCATCTTCTGCGATAAATGTTATCCTGTCCGTAGTGTAAATTTTATC
>CALLQQ010000059.1 GCA_938014915.1 uncultured Clostridia bacterium | reverse complement strand
ATTAGATTCGTTTTTGGAAGATGCTAGGAACGATACTAGCGAAGATTTGAGTGAAACAATTTCTGCGAAAGACTATTTAAATAGATGGGCGAGCGATAATTATAATTGGCTACGAAGATTTTATCCGCCCGAAAAGGATATGCCGCATTATGATTTAACTTCAAGTGCGCAGAGAGGGATTGAGTGGCTTGTCGGATTGAATCAGCAAAGCTTTGTCGGAACAGAATCACGCCTTAGAATTGTGTTCGATATATTACAGCAGATCGTGGAGCAAACCGATGTAGATCCAGCAAGCAGGATTGACGAGCTTAATAGAAAAAAGGCTGAAATTGATCAAGAAATTGATAAAATAATGTGGGGGCATGTCAGCGTTCTTGACGACGTACAGGTAAAAGAACGTTTTTACCATGCTATGAGCACAGCCAGGGAAATACTTGCGGACTTTAGATTGGTCGAGCAGAATTTCAGAGAGCTTGATCGTGAATTCCGTAAAAAAATTATAATATGGAACCAAGGGAAGGGCGGACTACTAAAAGAGTTCTTTCATGCACATGATGAGATTAGCCAATCGGAACAAGGAAAGAGCTTTGCAGCATTCTTGGAGTTCTTGTTATCAAAGTCGGATCAAGACGCTTATGAAGAAATGATTGATGCGATAATTAATTTGGAAGCGATAAAGGATATTCCCGATAGAAAACAAGCGCTAAGGCTCGTACAAGAATGGATCGAAGGAAGTAAGCATGTTCAGGACACGATGACGATTTTGTCCGGGCAGCTTCGTCGGTATGTAGACGAAAATTATCTTGTGGAAGAGCGCCGAATAAACGAACTGATAAATTTGGTATTTACTAAGGCAGTTGCAGTGTCGCAGAGCCTACCAAATGGTGACTTTATGGAGATGGATGCACTAAAACCGAGCATTCTATTGCCAATGGAGCGTCCACTATTCACACCGCCGTTTCAAGCAAAGATAATTGATGATAATATTGAATATGGGGCAAGCTCGGGGCAAGAGGATGCACTTTATTCACAGATTTATATTGACAGAGAAAAACTACTTAATAATGTGATAAGTGTACTTAGAGATAAGCCAACTGCTTTGCTTTCAGATATTATCAGCGCATTTCCTTTGGAGAACGGTCTCAATGAGCTAATTAATTATTTCGTAGTTGCATCGAAGCACGCAGGAGTAAGCTTCGATTATGAAAAAGCCGAAACAATTGAGTGGAAAGATGAAAATGGAGCGACACACAATGCGCAAATACCGTTAATTATTTTTAAGAGGACAAGCGATATGCAGATAGATGAGGATAGTAATTTTTACAAGGAGGGGTGGAACTGATATGGGAGAGAAGGCAGATCTTGAGTTTTCTCAAGCGTTGGTTGCTCTTTTTAAAGGTGTTGTACTGGCAAAGGCTCAACCGAAAATTTGGGAGACGATTCTAGTCAAAGGAAGAAGTATATCTGATTATGTTGCGAAAATTGGGCTTGAACTGGTAATTGCTGAGGTTGACGCTTGCGCTTATTTGAAACAACGAGCTTATGGCGATGAAACTGCAGAAATACCACGGTTGATTAAACGCCATCCACTTAGCTATCCGGTAAGCCTATTGTTAGTGCTTCTTAGGAAAAGATTGATGGATTTCGGTGAGGATAGCGGCGATTCTCGCCCGATAGTTTCAAAGCAGGAAATTGCCGATCAGATGAAGATGTACTTGAAAGAAACATCGAACGAAGCAAAGCAATTGAAAGATATTGAAATGAACATTTCCCGTATAGAGCAAATGGGGTTTTTGCGAACTTTGCAGGGTGACGATGGACAATTTGAGATTCAGCCCATTATTAGGCATGCCGTCG
>CALLQQ010000058.1 GCA_938014915.1 uncultured Clostridia bacterium | reverse complement strand
CCAAAGATAACTGGAGGAGCTTTCTTGCGTATTCTGCTAGAATACATAAATACAACTTTGAAACGGCTTTACTGCTATATGCACAGCGCCCAGATGCGACGATGGTAGCATCGGAACAAATATGGGCACGGGTAAAGCGCAAAGTAAATGACGGCGCAAAAGGACTAGCTATATTTAATCAAATAGCATTGGAACAAGGACGATTAGAACTAGATTACCTATTCGATGTAGCCGACACTATCGGCAGTGAAAAGACAATACCTATTGTATGGTCGTTACACGGTGAGAACATACCGCTAATTAATGATTATCTAGCCGGCAGTATCGATAGCGATAGCAAAAAGATTGAATCTACCCTCTTTGAATATATATCAAAGTATGTTGATGAGGAATTAGAGAACACTCTTGATAGCTTTTCAAAGGAGATAGCGAACAGTTCATTGGAGGAACTATCGGCTTTTGAGCGAAAAAGCTTAGTGCGTGAAACGGTTAAAGACAGTATTGGATATATGGTCTTTGAGCGTGCTGGATTGACATCGCCCTTTTTCAGTAGTAGCGATACATTCCGGCATTTTAAGTATTTTAACAGTAAAGCATTACTGCTAAGACTAGGATATCAAACCTATGAGATGGGTAAAGATATATTAATTACAATAGAAAAAGAATTAAGGAGAATAGCAAATGAACGACAAAGGACTAACTTATTCAGTAAAGAGCGGAAAGCTATATCCGAATATCCAAATGCCAAAAGAGAGCCAAGCGATGGGCAAGTACGGGAGAATGGCTCACCGCTTCCTAAGAAAGCATTCACCGCAGACATTTCTGTTACTACTGACAAACGGAGAATTGACCGAGAAAATGAACCTTCTGAACGAACAGACATATTCGAAGAAAGAAACACTCATAAAACAGTTCAAGAAAAAGAATCCACCACCACTAACGATAAACTTCAAGGAACTCAAGTCATACAATCAGCAGATGGAGGAGATAGCGGAGGAAGTAGTAGTGACGGAGCTGATGGACAGCCTAACAAGACTATCCCAGTCCCCGATAGAATAATAAGGCGAGTATTAATTCAAAGCCCTTGTGTTGGCGGAGCAAAAGAGCGCATCTATGAATTCTATCAATCGACAACGAATTTAAAGGATAGAGCCGACTTCTTAAAAAACGAATATGGTTATAATGGGTTTTCAGGCGATATAAGCGATAGCGAACATTTATCATGGAGTTCTAGTTCTTCAGGCTTAGAAATATCGTATAGGAATAAAGATACTCTGCAATCTTATACAACTAAGCTAAAGTGGAATGAAATTGCTAAAGAATATGATGAACTCCTCTTTGAGCGTAAAAAAGAAGATAGCTTGCAATTCTCCTTCTTACAGCCTACAAAGGAACTAAATTTCGATATTGGAACCGCTTTAGAAATTGATAGATATACATATACAGTCCGTAGCATCGATTATGAAAAGGAATTAGTCCGGTTGCTTAATTTAAGTCACCTAGAAGATAAAGGTGTACCAATCTATATTACCGAAACATTTGAATATATAGAAAGCTTTATCCCGGTAATAGAATCTACTGCCGAACTTGTATTAGATGAAGTTACCAATAAGCAGGAAGAAACTGAAGAACCTCAACCGCAGGTAGAAATCAGCAAACTGGACGCAGAAGCAATAAAAGATAAAGGTCATGATTTAAAAGTCGGAACTATTATTGAAACTGAAGGCCGTAGATTTGAAATTGAAAGCATTGATGAAGAATTCGATAAAGTGAGCCTTATAGATGCTACATTTGAAGGTGTGGCAGGATTCCCTATTTCAAGAGTAGAAAGCATTGAATTTGTTTTAGAACTTATTCAGAAAAACAAAGATAACAAAGTTACTGAATCCGCATTAGACAGAACAGAACTTGCGAATTATAAATTCGATATAAGCGATAATTTCAGCATGGGCGGAGCAAAGACTAAGTTTAAGGCAAATATGGAAGCCATTAAACTGCTTAAACAAATTGAAAGCCAGTCACGCTATGCAACAGCCGATGAGCAAAAAGGCCTTGCCCGTTATTCTGGTTGGGGCGGATTGCCGCAAGCCTTTGATAAAGATAATTCCTCATGGCAAACAGAATATGCAGATTTAAAATCTTTGCTTAGTAGTGATGAATATGAAAGTGCTAGAGCATCAACACCGAATGCGCATTACACATCACAGACGGTGATTAATGCTATTTATAAAGCACTGGATCGCTTTGGATTCAGTGGCGGCAATATCCTTGAACCAGCACTTGGGGTAGGCAATTTCTTCTCAGTCCTACCAACTAGTATGAGTAAATCAAAACTAACGGGGATTGAGCTTGATAGCATATCGGGCAGAATAGCAAAACAGTTATATCCGCTTGCAGATATTCATATCCTCGGTTTTGAAAAAGCACCAGTACAGGATAATTTCTATGATGTAGCTATCGGGAATGTTCCGTTTGGCGATTATAAAGTGTTCGATTCTCAGTATAATAAACACAATTTCAATATACATGACTATTTCTTTGCAAAGGCTATTGATAAAGTTCGCCCGGGCGGGATAATAGCATTCATCACATCGAAAGGTACTCTTGATAAAGAGAACCCTACCGTTCGCCGCTATATTGCAGAGCGTGCGGATTTAATCGGTGCGATTCGCTTGCCGAATACTGCTTTCGTGGAAGTGGCTGGCACCGATGTAACTTCCGATATTATCTTCCTGCAAAAAAGAGAGCGCATTAATGTTAATGAGCCTGAATGGCTACATTTAGGTTTAACCGATGATGGAGTGCCAGTCAATCAATACTTCATTGATAACCCGAACATGATGCTAGGAACCATGGTATTCGATAAAGGCAGGTTTGGTGATAACAGTAAATACACAGCTTGTATTCCCGATGATGATTTAAACCTTGAATTAGCACTTGATGGCGCAGTGACACGGTTAAATGCAAGGATAGCCAGTTATAAGGTAAGTAAAGCGGTAGTTGACAGACAAAAAGAAATTATGCCTGCAGACCCGCAGGTAAAGAACTTTACCTTTACTTTTGTAGATGGAACTCTATATTATAGAGAAGATTCCATAATGACAAAGATGGACATATCGGGCAAAGCGCTTGAGCGAATTCGCCATATGCATGAAATACGCAGTATTACCCGTCAGTTAATACAGATGCAACTTGACGGTATTGCAGAAGATAAGATTAAAGAATGCCAAAACCTACTTAATAAGAAGTACGATAAATTTGTATCAAAGTACGACTTCATAAATGCAAGAGCCAATAGCCTTGCCTTTAGAGATGATTCGGACTATCCGCTCATTTGCTCACTAGAATCCCATGTTGAAGATGGCAAATATATAAAAGCTGATATCTTCACTAAACTTACTATCAGACCACAGTCGACAGTAACAAGTGCAGGAACTGCACATGAAGCATTAGCAATTTCACTTAACGAAAAAGGTTGCGTTGATTTAGAGTATATGCAGGAACTGTTGCCCATGCCGTTTGATGATATGATTAAGGAGTTAGATGGTCGCATTTACCTTAATCCGCTACATTATGATGAGAATAACCCGTATATAGGATGGGAAACTGCAGACGAGTATCTATCCGGCAATGTTCGTGAAAAGCTTGCTACTGCTCTTGAATTTGCGGAGAAAGTACCTGAACTTTTTACTGAGAATGTAACAGCTCTTGAAAGAGTACAGCCAGAAAGATTACAAGCCGCCGACATCGATGTAGCGCTGGGCACACTTTGGATTAAGCCGGAAACATATCAGGAATTCATGAGTGAAACATTCGGCACACCTAGTTACAGTCAAATAAAGATACATCTCAATCCCTTTGATGGCTCTTGGACTATAAGGAATAAGAATTCGGACTCCCGTTCAGTATCAGCAACACAGAAATACGGGACAAAGAGAATGAATGCCTACTTTATACTTGAATCCACACTTAATTTAAGGAGCGCAACTGTAAGGGATAAGATAGTAGATGAGGACGGTAAGGAGAAGTATGTAGTCAATAGAAACGAAACTATGCTTGCAAGAGAAAAGCAAGATGCGATTAAAGAGGAATTTAAGAACTGGATATTTAAAGATGCCGACCGCAGGCGGTACTATGTTGATTACTACAACGAACACTTCAATAATATTAGACTGCGTGAATACGATGGCTCACATTTAACCTTCCCCGGTATGAATCCCGATATAAAATTGCGGCCGCACCAAATCAATGCAATTGCTAGAATCATATACGGTGGCAATACTTTATTAGCACATTGCGTTGGTGCCGGCAAAACCTTTGAGATGATAGCCGGTGTAATGGAAATGCGGCGAATGGGATTAATGCGAAAGGCTATTATAGTTGTACCTAACCATTTAACTGAACAAACGGGAACAGAATTCCTAAAGCTATATCCGTCAGCGAACATTCTAGTTACAACGAAAGCGGACTTCCAAAAAAGTAACCGCAAGAGGTTCGTCGCTAGAATTGCAACAGGCGATTATGACGCAGTAATAATCGGGCATAGCCAATTTGAGAAGATACCCGTATCGGAAGAACGACAAGTTCGTGTAATAAATCAGCAGATTGAAGATATATCTAATGCGATTGAACACGAGATGAATAATAGAGGTGAAAGATGGAGCATTAAACAAATGGAGCGGTATAAGAAATCACTTCAAACACAGCTCATGAAACTTAACGATAGCAGTAAAAAAGATGATGTAATCAACTTTGAAGAACTGGGAGTTGACTGTATTGTAGTCGATGAAGCGCATTACTATAAGAATTGTGCGGTATTCTCTAAAATGCAGAATGTTGCCGGAGTTAATACTGCCCACTCTAAGAAAGCTAGTGATATGTTAATGAAATGCCAATATATAAATGAGATAAACGCAGAAAAGGGCATCATCTTTGCTACCGGCACTCCAATAGCAAACTCCATATCGGAGATGTATGTAATGCAAAGGTATTTACAGTATAGCGATTTAGAATCAAGGAATGTACACCATTTTGACGCATGGGCCGCAACATTCGGCGAAGTTAAGTCAAGTCTTGAACTTGCGCCCGAGGGCAATGGCTATCGCTTTAAGAATCGCTTTGCAAGGTTTAAGAATCTACCAGAATTAATGACATTATATAAAAGCTTTGCCGATGTGCAAACTGCCGATATGCTCAACCTACCAATTCCAAAACTTAAAGATGGAAAGTATACCGATATAGTGGCTGAGCCTAGCGAATTCGTTGAAACACAGATGCTAAGTTACGCAGAACGTGCGGACTTTATCAGAAGTGGAGCAGTAAGCCCAAATGTAGATAATATGCTAAAGATAACTACTGAAGCAAGGCTCTTAGGAACAGATCCAAGATGCCTCTACCCTGATGCACCAGATGTAGAGTTTTCAAAAGTTAATCAATGTGTAGCGAATATACATAGAATTTATGATGAGAGTAACTCAACAAAAGGAACGCAGATAGTGTTCTGTGATGTATCTACACCGAAAGCTGACGCATCCGAATTCACCGTATTCCGTTACATCAATGTCAAGTTAGTTAAAAGAGGTAACCCGTAAAGATAAATAGCATTCATGCACGATGCTATGACAG
>CALLQQ010000057.1 GCA_938014915.1 uncultured Clostridia bacterium | reverse complement strand
GTTAATTATATAACTATACAACAAATATATTGACTTTGATTAAAAAAGAGGCTATCATAATTTTGTATACTTATTAGGTAGATAAGCGATTTTAATAGAAAGAGAAGTATTGTATGGGTAAAAAAGTTTATATAATAATGATACCAATTGTTATAGTTGGCATCTTAATAGCCGTTTATGCGCTGGGCTCAAGGGATAAAGCCGAGTGGGCAACAACTCAAGATTTCGTGATGGACACATTGGCAACGCAGAAACTGTATGGGAGCGATGGCGAGGCAGGCAGCGAATTGATGGAGCGGCTATCATCATCACTTTCAATGTATGTTGACGGATCGGAGATTGATAAGATAAATAGCAATGCCGGTAAGCAGCATACGAATGTATCGAAAGACACATTCGAGATAATCAAGCAGGCAAAGGAACTTAGTGAAAATTCCGATGGCGTATTCGATATAACAATAGCGCCAGTGACGAGATTATGGGGGATTAATGGCAAGGATAAGGCGCCGACAATCCCGAAAAAAGAAGATATAAATGCGGCATTGGCTCTAGTCAATATCCAGCGTCTAGAACTTAGCGAAGAGAACGATTCTGTTATGCTTCTTGATGATAACATGATGATTGATTTAGGTGGAATAGCCAAGGGCTTCGCCTGTGATAAATTATATGAATTGTATAGCACGGATAAAAAGTTAAAGGCGGCAATTGCCTCATTCGGCTCCAGCATATTGCTATATGGGGAAAAGCCGGACAAGTCACCGTTCAATGTGGCGATAAATAGCCCGCACGGGGAAAATCAATTCCTAGGAATAGCGAAGATGAAAGCAGGCAAGAACGGCAAATTCATATCTACTTCAGGCGGATATGAGCGTTTTTTCGAGGTCGACGGGAAGAAATACCATCATATATTTGATGCGTCGACGGGTATGCCAGCGGATACGGACTTAATTTCCGTAACAGTCATTGCCGATAATGGCGCAGAATCGGATTATCTATCAACATTGATATTTATAAAAGGTAAAGATTCACTGCACCAATACATGGACAAGTATGGTATAATAGCAGTAGACGCAGACAATAATGTCTATATTAGTGACGATTTGAAAGAAGATTTTGATTTAGATACGGATTTAGGGTTCAAATTAGGAGAATTACAATGAGTGGAAACAGCAAGGACGTCCTAGCACCTCCACGATATTTTAAAAAGAGTGATATTATTATAATACTGCTGATAATATCCGCCGCTATCGGATTCTTATTATGGCAGAGGGCTATGCCCCCGGCGGCGACAGCGACAATTTCTATTGATTCGGCAGTGAAAAGGACAATTGACCTGTCCACCGCTAAAGATGAAATATTCAAAATTGATGGATATGATAATATCACGTTCGAAATAAAGAACGGGGCGATTCGCATTTTGGAATCGGATTGCCATGACCGAATTTGCATTAGAGCAGGATTTATCAGTAAAAAGGGGCAATCGGCAGTATGCCTCCCTAATCGGGTGGTGGTCGAATTGTCGGGCGAGGGCGACGTAGATGTTGTAGTATCGTAGCATTTATGCCGTGAGCGACATATTGCATTTAATTGGAAGGGATCGAATATGCCGGACTCTCAATATAGACGCAGAGAATTAACATATAAAATAGTATTGACAGCAATCTTATTTGCACTAGCAATAGTGCTATCGATGGTTGAGAATATGATTACCCCAGCACAGTTATTCGCAGGTGTGAAATTAGGATTATCTAATATTGTAACGATGTATTGCCTGTTCTTCATGGGAGTGAAGCCGACTGCGGCTATAGTTATGCTAAAAGCATTCTTCACCCTATTAACAAGGGGACTAATTGCATCAATGCTAGCATTGACGGGCGGAGTTTCTTCCGTGCTGATTATGGTTCTTCTTCTATGGCTGGGTAGAGGGAAGATTAGCTATCTCATTATAAGTGTTGCCGGTGCAGTAGCCCATAATACTGGGCAATTGCTACTAGCATCATGGCTGACTAAATCGGCATATACGTTATATTACTTCCCGATTCTTCTTTTATCGGGGGTGGGCGCTGGTGTCGTAACGGGAATAACGCTCCGTGCTGTTATGCCAGCGATTAAGCGTGTTAGCGAATATAGACCGAAATAGTGCATTTATATAGATTATTTTTTTTGAAAGGTGTGACATTTAATGAGGAAACTCAATTACATCAAGCTCCCCCATCAAAAAAGGGCGCAGAATGTAGAGTCAACGAATATAAGCGGTGTTCAAAAGGTTGTAATACCCACATCACAACATATTGGATGTAACTGCGATATAATTGTTAAAGTCGGGGATGAAGTTAAGGTAGGGCAAGTAATTGCCGATAGTGATGCAGAAATTTCCGCCCCTGTTCACGCAAGCATATCGGGGACAGTGCGTGAAATTGTCGATTACATGCCCATTACTGGCGAACTATGCAAGGCGGTAGTTATAGAAAGTAATGGCAAGGATAACGATGCCATTGATGACACAGTGAAGCCGCCATTCACGGGCGATTTAAGTAAAATCAGCCGTGATGATTTAATCAAGGCAATGCGTGATAGCGGTGCAGTCGGGCTTGGTGGCGCTGGATTCCCCACCCATGCGAAATTTACATTCGATAAAGACAAATGCTCGATTGAAACATTGCTGATAAATGGTGCGGAGTGTGAACCGTATATATGTTCCGACTATCGTGAAATGATGGAGAATGGTGAAGATATAATCGGCGGAATAAAAGTCCTGCTAGATGTGTTAGGTATTCCTAAGGCGGTAATAGGCATCGAAAGTAATAAGCCCGATGCTATCAAGCATCTAAGGGAAATTGCAAGTGATGGAAGGATAGAAGTTAGAACTTTAAAGACTGCATATCCCCTCGGCGCTGAAAAAATGCTAATTCATGCGATAACGGGGAAAGTAATAAATGAAGATGAATACCCGATTGATAAGAATGTAATTGTGCTGAATGTATCGACAATTGGAACTGTATATAGATACTTAAAGACGGGAATGCCGCTCATAACTCGCCGCCTAACAATTGATGGCGATTGCATTGATAAGCCGCTGAATTTAATCGTGCCAATTGGAACATTAATTTCAGATATATTTGAACATTCTTGCGATAAAGATATAGATCCTAAGGCGGTATTAGCAGGCGGACCAATGATGGGGCTATCCTTTGCGAATATGGATTCGCCCATTGTTAAGAATAATAATGCAATTCTACTATTTAAAGAATCTAATCCACCGCATACAACATCATGTATACGGTGCGGTGATTGCATTAGGGCGTGTCCGGTTAATCTCATGCCGGTCGAACTTGAGAGGGCGCATGATATGAATGATATTGATGCGCTGATAGGACTGCGTGTGAATATATGCATTAATTGCGGGAATTGTTCGTATGTATGCCCGGCAAAGAGGCGGCTCGCTGAAAAGCACCAAATCTCAAAGCATATGGTAAAGAGCGCAAAGAAAAAGATGCGGACGGTTAAATAAATTAGGGAGGGATTTTGTTGCAAAAACTTATTGTAGAGCCATCGCCCCATATTAGAAAAAACATCACAACAAGGAAGATAATGCTCGATGTAATAATTGCACTTGCACCTGCACTTGTAGTATCGGCATTCTTATTCGGATTATGGGCGATAACATTAGTCGCAGTATGTGTAATAAGTTGTGTAGTATTTGAATTTTTAGTTAGAATCGTGATGAAAAAGGAGCAGACTGTCGGGGATTTAAGCGCCGTTGTTACGGGACTTCTGCTTGCATTCAATCTTCCCCCGACATTGCCGCTATATATAGCAGTTATCGGTAGTTTCATTGCCATTGTAATCGTGAAGGAGCTTTTTGGCGGAATAGGTCAAAACTTCGCGAATCCTGCTATCACGGCTAGGATTGTTCTAGCATTATCGTTCACATCTCAAATGACGAAGTGGGTGGAGCCTTTCTTCTTCAGGAGTGGCACATCGCATATAGATGCTGTTGCGACGGCATCACCACTTGCGGTGGACGCATCGGCTGCTGAATTCCCATCAATGATGCAACTTTTCCTAGGAAATCATAGTGGCTGTATCGGGGAAACAAGTGCGGTCGCACTTATAATCGGCGGGATATATCTTGTTTGCAGACGTGTAATATCACCAATTACACCACTTGCATTCATTGGCACAGTTGCAGGACTTGCATTAATCACGGGTGATAATGCGATTAACCAAGTGCTAATGGGTGGGCTATTAATCGGTGCAATATTCATGGCGACGGATTATTCGACAACGCCGCTGAATCCAATTGGGAAGTTGATATTCGGCATTGGTTGCGGTGTGATAACATACGCAATTAGGGCGCTGGGATCGGCACCTGAGGGAGTTTCATTCTCAATTCTATTTATGAATATACTAACACCGCATATCGATAGATTAACTCGTACTAGACCATTCGGCATGGTAAAATCACAAAGTTAGTTGAAAGGAAATATGATTATGTTTGATAAGATTAAGCCAGCACTCGTGCTGATGACAATATGTCTTGTAGTTGCCGCCGCTCTTATCGTTACATACAACCTCACCAATGTAGATAATGAGGGCGTATTAACAGAGGAGCTTGAACAGGCTTGCATTGATGTATTGGGCGACGGTGAATATACAATCGTCGATACTAAAATTGAGGGAATAAGCAAGGTTATTAAAGCGGAGTCGGGAGATGGCATTGCCATTGAAGTTATTGCAAGCGGCTATGTCAAAGACGGGCTGAACATTCTAGTTGGAATGAATATGGACGGCGAAATTGAGGGAGTTTCCGTAGTAAATAATGCTGAAACGCCCGGACTTGGTACAAAAGTTGAGGAAGATAGCTTCATTTCACAGTTCGTCGGCAAATCACAAACATTAAAAGGTGTAGCTAGTGCAAGCGGCGATGATGAGATTGAAGTTATATCCGGGGCGACATCTTCTTCAGATGGTATGATAGATGGTGTCAATGCGGCAATAGAGGCATTTGAGCAGGCGAAGGAGGCAGCTAATGAGTAAGATTCATGAGCTGACAAAAGGAATTATAAAAGAGAATCCAGTGCTATTTGGATTACTTGGAATGTGCCCGACGCTCGCCATTACAACAATGGCTATCAACGGGCTGGGAATGGGGCTTGCGACAACTTTTGTTCTTGTATGCTCAAATATCGTAATTAGCCTATTAAAGAATTTCATTCCCGAACAGGTCAGATTACCGTCATTCATTGTAATTATAGCAGGATTCGTAACATTGGTTAGCTTCCTAATGGGGGCATACCTACCACAGTTATACGAATCACTAGGACTATTCCTATCGCTGATCGTGGTCAATTGCATCATACTCGGCAGGGCGGAAGTTTTTGCTAGTAAAAATAGAGTTTTCACTTCAATTTTAGACGGTCTAGGTATGGGAATAGGATTTACCGGTGCATTAATCATCATCGGTGCAATTCGTGAGATATTCGGCAGTGGCAAGATATTCGGATATACCCTACCCGGCAATTTACCAACAATGCAGATTTTCATTCTACCCGCAGGTGGATTCTTCGTTCTAGGTGTTGTTATAGCGGTAGTGAATAAATTCGCTAGTCGTGTACCGCCTGAGAAAATCGAATGTGGGAGCTGCCCATCAAAGGGCGCTTGCGGAGTGTCCGAATCAGATTAGCAATTTGCGAAAGGTCGGTGTAAGCAGTGAAAGAAATTATGGTCATAATTATCAGCGCTATTCTAGTCGACAACTTCGTGCTGACTAGATTCCTTGGCGTTTGCCCCTTTTTAGGAGTGTCAAAAAGGAATGATAGCGCATTCGGTATGGGGATTGCGGTAACTTTCGTCATGGTAGCGGCGACGGCAGTAACATTCCCTATTTATAAATTCATCTTAGAGCCGCTCGGTCTTGATTATCTTAGAACGATGATGTTCATTCTCATAATTGCACTATTCGTGCAGATAGTTGAGATGGCGATAAAGAAAAAACTCCCACCACTATATAAGGGATTAGGTGTATTCCTACCACTTATAACGACGAATTGCGCGGTGCTAGGTGTCACACTTATCAATATCGATGAGGGATTAGGATTCGGCAAGGCAATTGCGTTATCGTTCGGTGCAGGACTGGGATTCCTCCTAGCATTAATGCTATTTGCAGGTGTTCGAACAAGTATGCAGGGTAAGGATATACCGAAAATGTTTAAGGGAGTGCCAGCAACATTGATTGCAGCGGCGATAGTGTCGCTTGCATTCATGGGATTTGGCGGTATTGTGTAATTCGATTTGCGTTATTAACGTGATTATGTCAATAAGGAGTTAAGCCGTGTTTGAAATATATATTTTGCCGATTTTAATTTTTGCGGCAGTTGGCCTCATCGCTGGGGCGCTTCTAACAATAGCATCTAAGGTGTTCGAAGTAAAGGCCGATGAGAGAATCGAAAAAGTAACCGACGCATTGCCGGGGATAAATTGCGGTGCGTGCGGATATTCGGGGTGTGAGCCATATGCCGAGGCAGTCGTATCGGGTGAGGCACCATCGAATTTATGTAAGCCGGGCGGGGATTCCACATCTGAGAAGATTAGCGAGATCCTTGGCACCGGATACTTAGATGTGATTGAACATGTTGCATATGTGCGTTGCGGCGGCGATTGTGAAGCAACGGACGAGAAATATGAATATACCGGTATTGAAACTTGCAATGCAGTTAACCGATTCTATAATGGTAAAGGGCAATGTAAACATGGTTGCCTAGGTTATGGTGACTGTATAGATGAGTGTATGTTCGATGCAATTTCCATTCAGGATGGCATTGCAGTCATTGATAGTGAGAAATGCACCGGTTGCGGAATGTGCGCACCAGCATGCCCGAACGATTTGATTGTGATGAAAGACGCAACGAAAGTTATCGATGTTAAATGCTTATCGACCGATACGGGAAAAGCAACAAGACTCAATTGCGATAACGGCTGTATCGGGTGCAAGATTTGCGAACGTAAATGCGAATACGATGCAATTAAAGTAGTGGATAATCTAGCATCTATTGATTATGATAAATGCACATTGTGCGGTGTTTGTGTAGAGGTTTGCCCCGTGAAATGTATTCACAATGGATAATTGCTGACATCTTTTGAGGAGGCACAAATGGAATTTAAGAGTGACAGAATAGCACTGACTACAATTGCAGAAGTAATTGTGAAATCGGGAGTAAATTTATTTAACACGATAAAACATATATATGCGCTTGCCGATGAGGACTTCTACAATTGTGATATAAAGGATTTACTTAAAGTCGTGCTAAATAATGTTACGGATATAAAGGCGCTTGATAATATGGGACTACGCATAAATAACTTCAAATGCGCCGAGATGAATTCCCCCGAATATGACAGGGTCCTATCTCTAATTGTATATAGCTTTGCGGTGCGAATACCGACATTGAAACGAATAAAAGCCCGTGGAAAAGTGCTGAGCGATTCGCAGCTGAAAAAGATTTATGAGATAGTTGTTAGTAAAGGAGCCGCCAATTATGAAGATGCCATTCCCATCAGCTATAACGGCATTCGCCGCATGGTCCGTAGCGGTAAGGAAATCCCCCCATATAATGCGGATTGGTATAAAACATATATCTATCAATATGTGCCGGCGGTATCGACAATTACCAATAAGAACATCTATCTTTTAGGTGCAGTAGATATCCTATTCACCTTATTCTACTCATGTGTTGAAGAAGAATTAAGAAGAGTGGTAGAAGAATTCGGCAATGGTTAAATGCAAAAAACCACTGGTATTAACCAGTGGTTTCGAGCGAT
>CALLQQ010000056.1 GCA_938014915.1 uncultured Clostridia bacterium | reverse complement strand
GTCAATTTTTTCCACGCTTTTCTTATTAAAATTCAATTTTAATTATATCTAGCTAATCGCAACTGCAAAGTTTAGCATATCGCTATGCGATTGACGAGCAGACTGAAATACTATTTAGTTATGTACTTACTCTTTTTCTTAAATATAAAATAGCTCGCAAACATCAAAACCGCCGAGATCACGAGGAGTATTGTTGCCGCAAGACCGGGCGCTATATCAAGAGGTTTGATTAAGGATATACTGCCATCAAAATCAAAATATACGTAAGCTATTCTAGATACTAAGTTTTTTAAATCGTAAACACCCAAATTCGGGATAAATAAATTATATGAAAATATAATCAATAACGGAATCCAGATACCGTTAAATATCGTGCCTAGAAAAAAGCCAATGATATAAAATATATAAGACAGTAATAAACTGCAAATAATTTGGGCGAATATGTTAGCATCATTCTGAAATGTAAGATTAGAAAACATCGATAAGTCAATGGAAGAAAAGACAGACTCCCTAGCCACTACGCCAAAGATGAAAGAAATAAGGAAAGTTGATAACGATATTATTGTAATGGCAATAAAGCCAGCGGCAAATTTAGAAATTATTATATTCTTTATTGGAGTTCGAATAACTTTAATTTTCAGTGTTTTATTGCTTTTATCATACATCATCATGTATAACCCAAGAACAGAACATAATACCGATGATACGATGAAGGAATATAGCTCTATTATTTGACTAGGTAAATATTCATTGCTGACTATATAAAGCGAATTAGCAACATTGTGGTAATCATATGCGATTGGATTTTCTATTACTGTACCCACCGCACCGCCTATATTTTCTTCTTTTGTTGTAAATGACTGTTCTATTAGCGCATTGATATCTTCGCCGTCTTCTTGAGCATTCCGAACGCTGATGTTAAATACATATAGATTTTGCTTGAGTTGATTTAAATTCGAAAATAGATTAAAGCAAACAAAAAGAATAAATATCGCTGACACTATTGCAAATGCCTTGGAGTAACATCCATATTGCAGCTCTTTTTTTATACTATTTAATATTCTCATCATATATCTCCTTCAAGCTTTTTCCGCATCGTGTATAGTCTATTTTACTAGATATTGTGCCGTTATTTATAATATAAACATCGTCAACAATGCTCTCATAAAAATCAAATTGATGTCCTATTAGTACGACTGAACACTTGCTTTTTATGGAGATGATATGATTTTGCAAGCTGATAGTGGCTTCATAATCAAGCCCGTTTGATATTTCATCCAAAAATAAATATTTCGGATTGAGCAACTCAGTTATAATCAAAGCCAGCTTCTTTCTCTGACCGTATGAATATGATTTCACTGACTTACGCAAAACATCGCCACTTAAATATTTGTTGCATATATCATCTTGTTCTTTGCATTTTTGCGAAGTGAACAAGTTGATATTTTTATATCCGGATAGATTGTCATAGAACGGGCAATCATCATATACAGCGAAAATCTCTTGCTGTATTCCCTGAACTTTTTCCCGTCGAATCTTATTTCGCCTTGATACGATTCTAATTCCAATAAACATTTAAGTAAAGTAGTTTTTCCAGCTCCGTTTTTCCCCATTAGATAAGCAGCCCTGTTGGACGGTAATTCTAAATTAACGCTTCTATAAACCATATTAGAAGCATAATTTTTGCTAAGGTTATTTATAGTAATCATAATTCAACACCCTTTTTTTAACAATAAAAGCAATGCATGAGTTCAAAACCATGCATTGCTTCCGGATTCAACTAGTTGTAACTTGCTTTTCCAGCAGCTTTTACATATATGTAGTCATCAAAATCAACTGTATACACTAAATTTTATGAGTAAATATATTCCATAATTAATAATATCATATAAAAAAGCGATGTCAAGCATATAGTTAAAACTCTTTTTAGACTTTAAGTTTCATCCTGCAACCCCCACGGTTTGCCCCCTACCATTTACCTGCGAATTGGAGGAGTATCATCAATTACATTCTCCTTTCCGTCTTTATCAAAATCTAGCGAGATGTTCAGCTCAGATTACCTTGCTAATAGTCTGCTCAATTCTCATCATACTTAAAATATTTCTCATACTCCTCTTTAATGTGTTTTTAATTCCTTCATAATGTTTAAAAGTTTGCTTGACAAATAAGGATAATTATGCTACACTTTAAAAATAACAACAGATTAATCTGTTGTTAAATAAATTTTACATTAAGGAGAAAAGACATGAAAACAAAATCAAAAATCCTATCAATCGCAATGGTAGCTTAATTGCATTTTCGGCATTTTAATTGCCCGCAGGTGTGGCTAATTTGGATGTAGGTATTGAAGAAATAAGCGGTAAATCACAATTTGATTATAATAATAAGGATAACTCCTGGATTGAAGAAGTGGGACGCATCTATTATGCCGGTGTACAAGTAGGTGTTATAACGGGTTCTTTTAAAGATAATGTTATTACCGACAAAGTCCAGACTATAATATCAACTACAAGCTTAGATTATCCAAAATATGCAGGAGTTACTTCAAAAACTGTTAAAACTAGTGACAAGATTGATAAAGGTAATGCTGAGAGCGGGTGGGTTACTCTATCAAATAACAAGGCAATATTCTGGGGCGGAGTATATGTCGGATAATTAAAAGTAGAAATGGTATAATCAGAACAAGCGACATATTGTATATATTGCTTGTTCTGATATTAAGTATTTAAAACATATGTATTTCACGGGGAAAACGTAACAAAACCAAATAAGGAGAAAAGACATGAAAAAAAGTATTAAGAGGCTCATAATAGTATTTGCTCTTTTATTAACTATATTTGCAGGCATCTCAATTGCTTGGCTCATTCATTACAATACACTGATAGCTCCAATGCTAAAAAATGAAAACCTTGAGTATGAAGGAACATCTTCGTATTGGAAACACTATTCTGTTCATGATGATAATAGCAGCGCTACTTACTCTGTTGCAGCTCCTAGGTTTCTAAAGTTTATTGGGAATTTAGATGTCATTACTTCTACAAATTATGACAAAGATTGGAATCTTGAAACGGATTATACTTATTCTCTGCTCTATAATCCAAGATTATTCAGCAACAATTTATATGATTTCACCGTTCGTGATTATACTGACTGTGAAAGTATGGGGGACATCCACAAAACCTATAGCATCTTTTTGGATAAAGATTGGAATCTGGTTTCTGAGTCTGAAGAAGGTGCTTATGAAGAATTTAAGGACGAAATTCACTCGTTTTTTAATGATTATGTCCTAGCATTTTTTGGGAGTGAAGCTTTTGAATAATATAAAAATTATAAAGTCCATAATAGCCTCTTTACTTATTTTTATAGGCTTAATTGTGCTGGGGGAATCAAGGATCATTAATGCTTTGGATTCATTAGAAGGGGTTTTCCCTAAAGCGAATTACGATTTAGAAGAAATGTCAGCCGATGAAAATCCGGAAGAGTTAGATAAATTCATAAAAACAATAATTGACCTGTCGAAGAAGTATGATAGCAAGCCCTTCTGATATTAAGTATTTAAAACATATGTATTTCACGGAGAAATCGTAACAAAACCAAATAAGGAGAAAAGACATGAAAAAAAGTATTAAGAGGCTCATAATAGTATTTGCTCTTTTATTAACTATATTTGCAGGCATCTCAATTGCTTGGCTCATTCATTACAATACACTGATAGCTCCAATGCTAAAAAATGAAAACCTTGAGTATGAAGGAACATCTTCGTATTGGAAACACTATTCTGTTCATGATGATAATAGCAGCGCTACTTACTCTGTTGCAGCTCCTAGGTTTCTAAAGTTTATTGGGAATTTAGATGTCATTACTTCTACAAATTATGACAAAGATTGGAATCTTGAAACGGATTATACTTATTCTCTGCTCTATAATCCAAGATTATTCAGCAACAATTTATATGATTTCACCGTTCGTGATTATACTGACTGTGAAAGTATGGGGGACATCCACAAAACCTATAGCATCTTTTTGGATAAAGATTGGAATCTGGTTTCTGAGTCTGAAGAAGGTGCTTATGAAGAATTTAAGGACGAAATTCACTCGTTTTTTAATGATTATGTCCTAGCATTTTTTGGGAGTGAAGCTTTTGAATAATATAAAAATTATAAAGTCCATAATAGCCTCTTTACTTATTTTTATAGGCTTAATTGTGCTGGGGGAATCAAGGATCATTAATGCTTTGGATTCATTAGAAGGGGTTTTCCCTAAAGCGAATTACGATTTAGAAGAAATGTCAGCCGATGAAAATCCGGAAGAGTTAGATAAATTCATAAAAACAATAATTGACCTGTCGAAGAAGTACGATAGCAAGCCCTTTTTTATAGAATATGAGTACACATCCGAATTAAGGACGGATGTGAATATTTATTGCAGCAGATCGGATGAAGATGCAATCCGAGAAAAATTAAACTTAAATTCAAATAGCATTGACAGTCTTATTTTGGGTAATCTATCGGTTACATATAAAGATTTAAGTGAAATTCGCAAAATAAACTCAGGAACCTATTTCTACTTTTACGGCGAATCCGATTCATTAAACTCTTTGAAAACCCAAATGTCAAACGAATTCTCTCAAACTTATTATTCCAATGCAACCTTTGACAGAAGATATGATAGAATATCTTTTGCTGTTTTCTTTATTATTATTTTAATTTTATCGCTGTTTTCATTTTATGAATACGGCTCCAAAAGCAAAGAAACTATAATTAAAATTGCTCATGGTGCTAATAAGTGGATTGAATTCAGTAAAACTATATCAGTGGATGCTTCTATTTATTTGATCATTCTATCTATTGAGTGCTTCATACTATCTTTCTTTAACAATGTTCTTGACGGATTGAATCTAATTATAATATTTTATATTTTACTTTTTGCGCTAAATTCATTTGCCTATAAAGGTATGTTGAGATTTAACTATGCTCTCGTTTTAAAAGGCCAAAAAATCAATGAACGCATTTTAAAAATGAATAATGTTTTGAAATTTGCAATTTCTTTAACTCTAATCATGTGTATAACATTGTTTATAAGCACTCTATCCGCATCAAGAAAATATATAAAGGCAGATAATTTCTTTCAAGCTAATCCTGATTATTATTTCTGTGAATTTCAAGATAAAATGAATGCGTCAAACCCAACAGAAGTGATAGAATGGATGGATAATTATAGAAAGGTAAATGAAACTATTTATCGTGAGTATAGCGAAGAATGCAAACCGATGTTTTTAAGTAGTGTATATCCTAAAGAACACAATAACCCTTACGATATGATATCCGCCAACGTTAATGCTATTGAATATTTAAATAATGCAATACCGGAAGTTGACTTATCGTCCTTTTCTTCTGATTTCATTATTATCGTTAAAAATACAAACAACGAATTGAGTAACGAAGAATTAATTACTGACGCCAAAGAACAAATAAACCAAACAGGTGGATTTCAAGATGATAATGATTATTCATATGAAACAGTATTGCTAGAAAATGATTATGAGGTAATGAGTATCGATAAGGAGTTTAGTTCTTACTTTGAATTTATGAAAAATCCAGTCATTGTTATTAATAATATAGATCCTTCTAATGAGCTTTTTCCAATAGAAAAGGCTAATCGCAACTCGGTTTATCCTTCGATAATTTATAAATTATCGGATGATATTAAGGTTGAAATATCTACTCGATTCAACCTTGATATGTTTTCAACTACGAATTGCAAGGAAATGTACGAACACAGCTGGAGGATGCACAAGATTGCATTAACTTTTCTAACTCTATTTTCTATTCTACTCGTAATTCTCGAAATTATGGTTCTTGGAATCCTTATGAAAATTGAATTTAATATAAACAAGAAAGAGTTATGCTTGAAAAAGATTCTAGGGCATTCTCTATTCAATAGGTATGGGAACTTTTTCCTATACTCGATAGTGTCTACAATTATTTGTGCTTCAGTCGCAGCAGTGCTAGTAATTAATTATTCACTGGGTTCATTATATACTGTTTTAATAGTCAGTTTACTTTTGATGTTAATTGAAGCATTGATTATAATCATCAATGTAAAACAAATCGAAAGCACTAATTTGGTGAAAGTATTAAAAGGGGATGTCTTATGATTGAAATAAAAAATCTGCACAAATCGTTTGGTGATCGCAAGCTTTTCAGCAATTTTAACACAAATATTCAGGATGGTGAGTTTGTTATATTATCCGGTGTAAGCGGTTGCGGTAAAACTACCCTTCTAAACATAATTGGCTCAATTGAAAAAATTGATGATGGTGAGGTTTTAGTTGATGGAATTAATATAACTAATCCAAAGAATCAGTTGGAATACTTCAGAACAAAAGTTGGTTTCCTTTTTCAGAATTTTGCTCTTGTAGATAATAAAACTGTTCGTGAAAATCTTAAACTAATCCGAAATGACAGCAAAAGTGATATTACAATTGAGGGAGCTTTGGAGAAGGTAGGACTATTAAACAAAATAGATCAAAAGGTATATACGCTTTCTGGCGGTGAACAACAAAGAGTCGCCCTTGGGAGGCTCATGGTGAAAAAATGTGATATAATTCTAGCTGATGAACCGACCGGATCCCTTGATAAAGTGAATGCTGAGAGCGTAATTGAAATTCTCAAACGGATGAATAAGATGGGTAAAACTGTAATAATGGCAACACATGATGAAAGTTATAAGAAAATCGGCACTAGAATTATTAACTTATAAGGCGCTGAACCTTTGAGCTTAAATTTGATAAAGCTATCTACCCCTTTTATACTGCTGTTTAATTTCCACTAAATTTCCCCTTTCATGGTATATACGAAAAAAGCACCATTCGGGCACTTCTTACATTTTTCATTTTAATAAGCTAAGAATTTGCCCTTTTGTTTTGAATAATAGAAAACAATTGAATGCAAATAGCTGAAAAAATTAGAACCATTGATACGTAAAACCCATATGCTACATAATCGAAACAGCTTGCAAATACAGCAATTTCTATTACAGGGAATGTAATTAAAGCGATTAAACTAATTACATTAAGATAGAAGTTGAGTTTCTGATTTTTAGTCTTGATGAAAGATGTCAATATAAACGTAACAACTAATGCCAAAGTAAGCATCGGTTTATCTGATAAGACTGCGGTACCGCTGAAAATTTGGACTCCCTTCACACCATACCAAGGTAGCAAAAGCGATACTAAATGAAAGATAAAGAGTAACACCACTAAAAATGACCGCCTAACGGTAAAAAGATTCTTCACGATACATTCCTTCTTTCTTAATGTTTACTGTCGACTGTTACATATAATATCATATAAAGAGAAGATTGTAAAGCATATGGTAACTTGTAATATTAATGTAATATATTTTTGAGATCGTTTAAAGCTCCGCAAGAAGAAAACCGAATTTATAGATTTTCAGACGATGAACTTAAAGTTGAATTTGCATTTATTTGAGGCATGCAATAAAAATTCGGTTCAGTGATGTCGTCACCCCTTGTGATGCCTTGAAAACTTTTTACGACACCTATATTAAGTAAGGAGAACGATATGTATAATCATAAATCATTTTTCTCCTACTATCTAAAGAGAAGCGCAATATACTCATGGCTATTAATGTTAATCCCAATACCGATTGGATTAATTACGGCTAAGTTAATATCAATGACCATTATGAATGCAACAACAGGGTCGACAAAAGAGGTAATTAAGTATGGCTCTATCCTATTTGCTATTATTGTTGCAATAACTATCCTTAGAATTGTGACGTCTATATCGGTTCAAAAACTATCATCAAAAGCAATCCAGCGATGTAAAATAGATTTTTACAAGGTATTTCTATCAAATCCACTTTGCAATTTGTTTTCATCTGAATATGGTGATACGAAAGAAAAATTAGACGATGATTTTAACACAATAACTAGCAAAAATCTATCGTTATATCCACGGTTTTATACGGGGTTAATTACAGTCCTGATATACTTAGTATTTCTCTCGGCGCAAGATATCAAAATTGCGCTGGTGCTCTTCGCAATTTCTTTAATACAAATAATACCACCACTCATAGTGAAAAAATATTTACAAGTTAGTTATGAGAATTGCAGAGAGATAGAAGGCAATATTACAAACTTTGTATTAGAAAGTCACCGTGGATTTTCTGAAATAAAACTTTACGGATTACTAGAATGGCACCTTAATAAACTAAAAAACCTTCATAAGCAATATATAATAGATGGGAACATCAGTATTTATGCAAGTCAAGCCGAGATTGGCATGAACACGCTATTAGATAACATTCTAAGGTATGGTTCATATGGTATTGTAGGACTACTTATCCTATTAGATCACTCATCAATGGATATCGGGATTGAGGCAATAGCATTATCAAGTGGCTTATTTCAATCTGTAAAATCGGTATTTACATTAATTTCTGAATTTTCAGTTGTCAAATCGGCAGAAGATAGAGTTTCCAGTTGGTTTACCGACACACCTCCAATCCTTGAGGAAATAGTTAGTGCGAATATAGTATTTGAAAATGCATCATTATCGTACGATAAAAATGAGATATTAAAGAACATTAATCTTTCTCTAGACTGCGAGAAGATAAACGTAATAAAAGGCAATAACGGCGTTGGGAAATCAACTTTACTGCGATGTATAGTTGGACTAATATATTGCTCCGATGGGGATGTAAAAGTCGGGGATGCTAATGTAACACAAATATCTGATAAAAGCTTCCCATCTAAGATGTTTTTCCTACCTCAGGATGATGCAAAGTTTGGCATAACTGCGAATGAACTTTATTATATATTCTGTCCGGAAATTGCATGCAATGCTGTGAGCATTGCACAGGATTTTGGTCTTAGTGATGGCGATATCAATGATACTAAAATAAGTGATTTATCAGGAGGTCAACGCAAACAAGTGTATCTATCGCTCGCTTTTGCACTGGAACCACTTATCCTTCTTCTTGATGAACCAACGAATTCATTAGATGTCGAAAGCAACGAAAAGTTAGTAAAATTACTAAAAAGGCGAAATGGCGGTGCAATTATAATAACACATAACGCCTTATTTGATGATATTTCAGATTATAATTATAAGTTTACAGACGGGGGAATTTTTCTTGAAACAAATTAACTGCTTAAAAAGAAATATATATAATGATTGCAGAAAAGCAATGGCTCCAGCAGTAATTTGCTACGCATTGAATGATATCCTCGGCGCTATTATAGGCGTCTATACAGCAGTAGTTTTAGGCAAATTTGCTGATGCAGTATTCAACCTTGATATATCATACGGTATAGCTAACTTTTGGACTTTAATTCTTTGCCTATCTATCACAGTATTTCTTATACCTATTTTCAGGACTTTAGGCGAGATTCTTATGTTCTCAAACAGCTTAAAACACGATATGCTGATAATTAGACGCTTCTTTAGTAAAAATTGTGAAAGTGTTATGAAGTTTGACGAAGGTGAGACGCAATATAGGATAGAAGAAGTCCCTAATGATTTTAGGATTAGTTGGGTTAACCAGGTTGTTAAAGCAAGTGCTATTCCGTTTGCACTAATATTTTTATTATACAATGCTATAAGAATTAGCTGGATGTACACCATTTTTGTGTTTGCTCTATCAGCTACTAAGGTATTTGTTCCACTATACTTTAAAAATAGACAGGCGATATACGAAAGGCAAACTGCCGAGTATGATATGCAGGTAAGAATATACGAAACGGAGCTTGCTAGCAAGCCATATAACATCAAATTATTTGGATTGAGTGATTTTTTTATTGATAGATTGCAACACTGTTATAAAAACTATTTTAAAAATATCCTATCAAAGAAAATAGTAAGCTCCACCATTTCAGATAGCATTTCTCACATAATCGATACCTTCAGTATGTTAGGGATAATATTAATAGGTGCTATTATGGTGTCGAATAATAAGATTTCCGCAGGCGCCATTGCAGAAATGGCAGGGTTCTTTTGGATCATAAATATCATCATGACAAACATAGATTTTATCATTAGAAATGCCCCAATTCTAAATAATCTAACCGATCGTTTAAAATCTATATATGACGATATAGAAGAGAACAACGGGGAAAGCGTGGATAGCCTTAAAAGCATTTCGGTGGGCAAACTATCCTTTTCATATGGTGAGAATTCCATTCTAAACAATGTAAGCTTTAGTATTGAAGTGGGAGATAAAGCTGTAATTCTCGGTGAAAATGGTAGTGGAAAGACCACACTTATTAAAATATTATGCGGGCTGCTAAGAGATTACGATGGAGATATAATGATTAATAATCACGAGTTGAAAACAATTTCCCCTAATAGCTGGAGAAATCAGTTCGCATATGTGAATCAAGACCCCTATATTTTTCATGGGAGTATAAAAGAAAACATACATATCGTCAACCCTAAGGCGACTGAAGATGAGGTATCAACTGTTATGAAAGAGCTGGCTATTCATCATCTTTCAGATCGAGTGATTTCTTTTAATCAGAATGACTTATCCGGTGGTGAAAAGCAGAAAATTTCATTAGCAAGGGCATTATTAAAGAATACCCCGGTCCTATTCTTTGATGAACCAGCGAACAACTTGGATAAAGAAAGTGCCATCTGGCTTAGCAATTTTATAAGAGAATCTTCTAAAACTATCGTTTTTGTTTCCCACGACAATATGATAATTGATCCAACGTATAACGTTGTGCAGCTTTAACTAAGGCTTGAAAAATAATGTACTGTGCATAACCCCAATTAAAAAAATCGCCCTACACGACTTTTCGTGCAGGGCGATTTAACATAAAACTCCGGATTTAAGTTGCGATTTCGGTGCTTCATCTATTTCTTGAATCGGTTTTCAAGGCTTTCTAATTCGATTTTAGCAGCGGGCTTGAATTCGGGGGAATCCACGTACGACACTAAGCTATCTAGGAGTTGCTGAGCAGGCGCATTATCCGATAATTTCAGCAGATCCGACGTGCATACCATAATGCTTGATTCGCCGATGGTAACCTCAAACAACAGACCTAAGCGGTGATTCCGCTCCACATTATCGATTGTTTGCACAATTGGGTCGACGTCAATCTTGTCCAGTATTATCGACGATGATGATTCTACAATATCGTACCATTGAGGGGTCGAATGCATTTCACTAGGGAAGTCCTTCAATGCCGGATGCGCATTATCAATGAGCAGCCCTAGAGTGCCGATCGGCTCCGGTCTACCCATTGATTCTGAGATAGAGCGGAACATAGGATAATTCCAGAAGTCCGTGCAATATGTGCCGACAATTGTTGCGAATTCATCAATATCTTGTACGATATATAGCACATTCTCACAATTCTTTACTGCATTCACAGCGGAAGTTAAATCCGTCGCCAATGTCGCCTTTTTAGGTCTCTTCGCCGTTATCGATGGGTAAACCCACAGCTGATAATTGTTCTTAACATCGTCTAATTCAAGCGACAATGTCAATTTCGCAGCCTTATCTAAATTAGGGACCTCAAACGAGATATTCTTAATATCGAATAGTCCCGCCTTGAATTCACCCTTGTTATGCGACTCAGTGTGCAGATTTTCGCTGCCTAGCGATAGACTCACTTTCAATGTAGGATTGATAGTTGCATCTTTTGCATATTGTGAAAGTTGCACATCGAATGATATTTGCTCACCGCATTTATAAATAAAGTACGGCAATTTAGCTAGCAAAACTCTATCGGAGCATGAAGAATTCCAGTCCTCCAAAGATATGACGCCCTTGCTTTCCATGAAGCTATTCAATACCCCGACTAAAGCAGTGCCCTGTCCCGTGAAATCCTGCAAGTCCAGCAATTGGAATCCAGCCAATTCCGATGTTCGTAGCGCTGCTTCCATCTCGTCCTTATAGCACTGTGCGGCGAATTGTCCCGACGCCATGAAGAAATCATGAGCCCTGTGCAGCATTCCAGCCGCCTCTAGTCGCTCCCTGAAAATTTCAAAATTCCGTGCTTTTAGCACTCCTGTATATTTATCAATTTCACGATAGTCAGGATACATTGAATACTGCCCGATTTCATGCGATATGACGGGCATCTCTGGGTAGAGTTCATCACTTGATTCGGCGGATACGGTCTTGACGCCCGTTCCATATTGAATCTCAACCATTCCACCGGAAGATTTGCCACCATCAACGATTTGGCTTGGCCGTATTATCTCATTATAATCATGCGTAGAATTCGGAGCCGCCGTCTGAATGTGACCTTGCGGAGCATCGCACATTGCGTACGAGCCACGATAGAGCCTATCGCGCGAGCAACGCACCCCAACATGGAAGTCGTCATTCGGCAGAATAACGGGCATGAATTGGTAGTTATTGCAGCCTTGAGAATAAAGAATATTGGCATTATATTGCTTATATTCGCCGAGGATTTTATCCAATCTTTCTTTACTTCCCCAGAGTTCATTGCCGAGTGTCATCATAACAAATGAAGGATGATTCCCGAATTCACGTATCATGCGGAATCCCTCTTCAATTAGGAATTGCTGCGCATCCTCATCATGATCTTCATCATTTTCATCAGTTATAGTACCCCAGAAAGGAAGTTCCGGCTCCATATAAATTCCTAGCAAATCCGCAGCAATAAAAGCCGCTCTTGGTGGGCAGCATGTATGGAATCGATAGTGATTAATGCCATAATCTTTCGATGTTTGAAGTACCTTTAGCCAATCTTCTGTGCCCATTGGAGCATATCCCGTCAATGGGAAGATTAAACCATCGTGTTTGCCACGCAGATAGGTATCTTCGCCGTTAATAGAGAAATTTCTAATTCCCGCTTTAAAGGTGCGGAATCCAAATTGCTGGGTGAATCTATCCACTAACTCACCATTCTGATTGACCTCTATAATGAGATTATATAGTTTAGGATTATGCTCGCTCCACGGCTCAATATCTTTATCGGCAATATATGTGAAAGCGGGCGATTCGCTGGATAGCTTGTAATCACTTTTATTAAAAGCAGTATCACCATCTTCAATGTATGCGGTGACGTCTATTTCTCTACCGCAAAAATCAACATCACAAGATACAGAGTTTTTCTCCCAATCGGTACTGACTTTCACCGAATTAATGCGTGTTTTTGGCAAGTATTGCAGCTCAATTTGCCCTAGAATTCCTAGCCAATTTGTTTGCGTATCGGGTGAAGTCATATGACCGCCCTTAACAGGATAGTTGACATTATCGACTAAGATAGTTAGGCGATGATTAGGTTTAGTGATATACGATGTTAAATCATATATATGGGAGGTAGATAGACTATTTTGCGTTCCCACATAATTATCGTCAACCCAAATATGCGTAATGCGTGTCCGTTCTAACATGAGGAAAACATCATAATCATTAATATCTTCTTTAACTTCAATCTCCCTTGAAAACCATGCAAAGCCCGAATATTCATATGGATCGGTTAGATATCCACTATGACGAATGTCGCTTTCGGGGACTTTTTTCGCCTCCGCTATTGTTGTAGGCAGTGTGATAGAATCGCTGAACTGCTCATTGAAATACCTATTGTCAACACCTTGTTGTTCTCTGTCTAGTTTAAAATTCCATTTACCACTTAAATTATTGATTTTTCTCATATTGCTCTCCTTTTTCTTAATTTAAAAGGCGGCTTTTCATGATAACGTTGCCACTTTTCATTAGCTATTATATTATCATAATTCTTCGTTTATTTCAATAGATGGCCAAGTCGATAAATTAAATTCTTTAGTGGTATTGCATGAAGATAAGAAAATTTTGAAAATGACTTGACAATGAATTTTTTGTGTGATATAGTTTTAATCAATTAAATATCCTATGAAATGTGATGAAAAAAAGAGCGGGTAATGATAGCTTTTACAGAGATTCATAACTTTAACGGTGGTTGAAGTTGCTGAGAATGGATTGAGCGAATATTACTGAACATGGTCTTGGAGCAGCGTACCGAATTTTTTAGGCTACGACGGATTCTCCCGTTATCGAGATAGAGTATCGGCATTTAATGCCCGTACTTGATGAGGTTCATTTCGTGAGGGGTGGACGAATAAGGGTGGTAACACGGAGCTATGCTCTCGTTCCTGAATATCTATATTCGGGGGTGAGGGTTTTATTTTGCTTTATAAAGGAAAAACCGCTGGCTAAGATAGTGGACTTTAATATATACTAGCCATAATAGCAATAACATGATAAAATAAAGCAAGATGTATTATACAGTGAGTCACAAATAAACGAAAAACATTAAATTTAGGAGGACATTATGAGTAACAAACAACGAAATGAAGGAATTGAAACAAAATGCATACATTCTGGCTATACGCCGCAGAATGGCGAGCCAAGAGTGGTACCAATAGTTCAAAGCACAACGTATAGCTTTGATTCAACGGAGCAAATTGCAGGACTGTTCGATATGCCGATGGAGCCCATATATTCACGATTCGCCAATCCGACTTGTGATGCAGTGGAGAAGAAAATTGCCGAATTGGAGGGTGGCGCCGCAGCAATGCTAACTAGCAGTGGACAGGCAGCATCGCTACTCTCAATACTCAATATATGTAATGCTGGCGATAGCTTTATAGCGGCATCGGCAATCTATGGCGGAACGATAAACCTATTCGCCGTTACATTGAAAAGATTTGGTATCGAATGCATTTGGGTAGATCAAGAAGCAAGTGAAGAAGAAATTCAAAAAGCATTCAAAGATAATACGAAAGCCGTATTTGGTGAAACTCTAGCGAATCCAGCATTGACGGTGCTAGATATTGAGAAGTTTGCGAGCATTGCACATAAGAATGGCGTGCCATTAATCGTCGATAATACCTTTGCAACACCGATTCTATGCCGTCCTTTTGAACATGGTGCAGATATAGTTGTACATTCCACAACTAAATATCTTGATGGACACGCAGTGCAAGTTGGTGGTGTTATTGTAGATGGAGGCACATTTGATTGGGCGGCGAGCGGTAAATTCCCCGAGTTTACTGAGCCTGATGAGAGTTATCACGGCGTTATTTATACACGTGAATTTGGCAATATTGCATATATCATAAAATGCAGAATGCAGTTAATGCGTGATTTCGGCTGCTATCCATCGGCACATTCGGCATTCCTGCTTAATTTAGGGATTGAAACATTAGCGGTGAGAATGAAGCAATATTGCTATAATGCATTAGAAGTTGCAAAGTTCCTAGAAAAATCTGATAAAGTAATATCCGTAAACTATCCAGGACTTGAAACAGATAAACATCATAGCCTAGCTAAAAAGTATCTTCCCGATGGTGCTAGCGGTGTAATCACATTCGTAATCAAAGGTGGCAGAGAAACCGCAGTGAAATTCATGGATAGCCTTGAACTTGCATCTAGAGTAGTGCACGTAGCCGATATTAGGACTTGTGCGCTACATCCAGCATCTGCAACGCATAGGCAATTAACCGACGAGCAACTTGTCGCCGCAGGAATCAATGCGGGAATGATTCGCCTATCGGTAGGACTTGAGAATGTTGAAGACATCATATACGATGTTGAGCAGGCACTATCTAAAATAGAATAGATATACCATCTAAAATATAATAAAAACTCCCCCATGAATGGGGGAGTTTTTATTTAGCTGTACATAGGTATAGTCACATATTGTTTACAACGCAATGCTTGACACATTACATATTTAGTGTTATTATAGAATTGTAATCATTACAAAGTAGAACAAATACAAAATAGTAAAGAGGGAATGCTATGGCACAATTACAGGAGAATCTAACCAAAGTGCTTGTTGAGAAGGATATAAAACCGTCATATCATCGTGTTAGAATATATCGATATTTAGTTGAAAATAGAATTCACCCAACCGTCGATAAGATATATTCCGATTTGCAAAAGGAGTTGCCAACTCTATCGAAAGCGACTATATATAATACATTGAAGTTATTTTCCGATAAAGGAATTGCTAAAACTATGACGATTGAGGAGAGAGAAACAAGATACGATATTTTAGAAGATAATCACGGTCATTTTAAATGCATAAAATGTGGCGAGATATATGACTTCAACATAGATGCAGATAAATTTGAGACAGGCGACTTAAACGGATTTGAAATAAGTCAAAGAGATGTGTATTTTAAAGGTATCTGTACGAGATGCCTATAAATATAAAATTATATTAACAGGAGGAATTTAATCATGGAAGAAACAAATGTAAGCAGAATGCCACTAATCGGTGATCAAGCTCCAAGCTTTAAGGCGGTAACAACACAAGGGGAAATTAATTTCCCAGAAGATTATAAGGGTAAATGGGTAATCCTATTCTCCCACCCAGCGGACTTTACACCAGTATGTACA
>CALLQQ010000055.1 GCA_938014915.1 uncultured Clostridia bacterium | reverse complement strand
GCAATTGATTCAACAAATTGCTGATGGCGTTATCTATGATTTCTCCGAACTGGAAACCCGCCTTGACGATAAGGAAGACGGAATTTAAAAAGACTTACGAACGGGCAAATACACCTATCTTACCTAATTCTGCCCATCATATATATGGTTGATAGAAATAAAGCCAATGAGAAAAATCTCATTGGCTTTATTATTGAATGTATTGCTATTCTACTTAATAATAGTGAATATATTGCCGATTACGGGGAGTGGTTTTTGCAATCCCTTGCTTGCATTCATCATTCCTACTATTATTAAAGCTAGCCCTATCACATATATAGCTAAAGATACTAGGCTTGCAAAAAGCGCACCGAATATTGGAAGAAATCTAAGAGCTACTCCTAGGATAACATTCACTATCCCAAGAACAACAGAAGTAATTAGTATGAGCAATGATTGATTAGCGTGGAACTTCCCAATTGGGGAGCCTTGAGCTGCTAACAATGGCAAGAAAAACAACATTGGTATGTACGTAAGAACGTAAATCGCTTTGTTTTGTTGTGCATCGTCATAAGGATTCTGTTGCTGGAATTGCCCTTGATTAGGCTGTTGGTATTGTCCTTGATTAGGTTGCTGGTATTGTCCTTGATTAGGCTGCTGGTATTGTGCCTGATTAGGCTGCTGGTATTGCCCTTGATTAGGCTGTTGGTATTGCGCCTGATCCTGCATTGGCTGCTGGTATTGTGCCTGTTCCTGCACTGGTTGCTGGTATTGCGCCTGTTCCTGCACTGGTTGTTGTGCCGCAGCTTGCACCGGTTGTTGTGCATCGGCAATTAGTTGAGCACCGCATGCAGAGCAGAATTTAACATTCTCTGCGTTTTGATTTCCACAATTACTACAAGTCATAATTATACCCTCCATGTTTATTCACAGTTCGTTAGTATAACATAATTATACCAATTGACACGCATCATGTCAAGAACATTATTTATTGTTAGTACAAAATCTTATTAAAAAGTACAAAATTGCCTAAACTTACTCTATTTTTCGTTTGTAAATATAAATATTTCAGCATAATTATCTATATCAATATAGGATTTATCCGGGGAAAAGACACAAACCCGCCCGTTGATTCTTTTCGATATCTTCCTTAACTCGTTCACATTCAATAGACTGTATTTTGAGAAGAATACGATCGCATTTGTTCCCGAATATAGATTCGCAATTTTGTTCTTTATAGTATTTATATTGACATCGTTATTTAAGTCAAGTTTAAGGTATTCGCCCAATGCCCCCTCACTCGCATCGATTATATCGTAAATGCTAATCATCGATATGATATGTTGAGGTGAAAATAACATCTCAATTAAATCAAGATAATTCGGCAAAAAGCATCTTGGAATTACTGCATTTGTTGTTTCATGGCTCCACTCACTTTTACCGCTCAATGTGAAATCACTTCCATCTTTTGATATGATAATTGTAGCATCATCACTATCATCAAGAAAATCGAAATACCTATAATTTTCTTTAAGAAGATGGTTCGTGCCGTCAAAAATATTCAGTTTCCTGTTTTTATTGGGGAAACATACAATAGTTGTCCCATTAAAATCCGGCCCCTTAATTCGATAAAATTCAACATCACTATTATAGTTTATATATTTTATTGTATCGAACAATATATGTTGATGGCGACGCTTCAGTTCGGCTGAGTGGAAGATAAGAATTTTCACATCGCTCGACATTAAATTCTTATTCGTTAGCTCTCTTTCGATAATATCGGGGATGTTTGTTACCGATTCTGAATCGGCTCCATGTATGAATTCTATTCGATTATTAAAGCTATCTAGCAATTCGCTCAATTCAAAAAATCGTGCTGGCTTGAGCAGAAGATTGAGCAGTGGCATGAATTGATCCAGTATAACCCTAGATAATATAAGCGTATTTTCTCGTAGGGATTTAAATTGATGCACACCTTCACCACCGCCGATAATAATTAGCCCCTCACGTGGATAAAATCCTTCACTCCTACTTGTTTTGGCAAGATACTCATAAATTTCTTTACCTGTAATTTCATCTAATAGCGCATAGTCGATAATGTAAATCACCGTCTTATAGGATTGCCTAATGCTATTGATTTTTTCTTTCACCCTGTCACCGAACAAATCAAAATGAAGATTAGAAAATTTGTTTCTTCCCAGCAGATGAATGTTGTTTGTTAAGATAATCGCATTTTTCATTTCAATTCTCCTTTTATTACTACATAAACAATCAATATTGCGTTTATTCACAATATATGTTATCATATTCCATATACAAAAAGTGTCCTTACGACAAAATATTATAGGATTTAAGGGGGATTCTATGGCTATTAATGAAGGAAGTAAAAAATTACTGCCCATATATATTCTAGAGGTATTAAAAAAACATACTGATAGTGATCATATTTTGACTAGGCAGAATATCGTTGACCGTATACAGAATGATTATGGTATGAGTTGTGATGTTCGCACCATTTCTAGGAATATTGAACTCCTATACGATGCAGGTTATCCTATATCACGATATGAAGATAATAGGAAGGGTTTCTTTCTCTACCAAAGGGAATTTGAAGAAAGTGAAATCCGCTTATTGATAGATGCAGTCCTCGCTTCAAGACATATTGCGAAAAATCAATCCCACGAACTAATTGATAAGTTATGTTCACTTTCAACAACTCATTTTAAAAAGAAGAATCGCATTATAGATAGCACGGATCGTTGCAGCCCCTGTTATAACCAAAGTCTATTCTACAATATCGAAAAGATTAATGATGCCATTGACTCAGAAAAGCAAATTTCATTAATGTATAATTCCTATGATACAAATAAGAAATTGAAGCCAAGGTATGAAGAAGACCGCGTTGTTAATCCCTATCATATGCTAATGAACAATGGTCGATATTATCTTATGGCAAATTTCCCGAGTCATTCTAATATGGTATTCCTCAGGTTGGATTACATCACTAATGTTGAGGAAATCGATGAGAATGTTCGCCCGATAAAAGAAATTGAGAACTATGAGAATGGGATTAACCGATCCGAATTGAGAACGAACTACCCGTATATGTTCAGTGGCGAAAATGTTAAAGCCAAGTTTAGGACAGATACCAAAATGGTTGGTGACTTCATTGATTGGTTCGGTGATAAAATTTCGATTAGCAAATGCGATGATAATGGCATTGGAGATGACGATGACATTATCGTTCGTCTTACCGCTAATAGGAATGCGATTATTTACTGGGCACTTCAATATGGAAAGAAGGTAGAATTAATAGAACCGACGGATTTGCGGGAAGAAATCAAGCATAATCTGGTAGAAATCCTCAGTAAATATTCCGAATAAAGCATCCTATAATATATATCGGCAGGAATCGCATTTTCTTAACTATTATTCATAAATTATTGTACAAAAAATGAATGGAGGTATATTATGAATTTAATCTATGGTGATAATGAAATCCAATTAAAAAATGAAAACAATGACGTTGTTGCAGAAGTCCTATTCCCTGACTCAACTGATAAAGTTGTCAATATCACACGTACTTTTGTAGATCCCTCATTACGGGGTAAAGGCGTCGCCAATAAGCTCCTTGAGGCTGTCGCAGCAAAGTTAAGGGAAGAAAATAAAAAGGCTTATCCAACTTGTTCGTATGCCGTTAAATGGTTTGAGCGAAACAAGCAGTATTCGGATATATATACGGACAAGCCATATTAACCGTATCCGATGCATTCAATGAACAATCCATGACACATAACTACCCTATCAGTCAACATAATTGACTTTTATTCATATGATGTATAAAACTGAAAGGGAGAATTGTATATGGAATGTGATATGAACTGCAAGGAGTTAAACAAGTATAGGGCAGATTGCCCGTATCCAACATTAAAGGTTAAAAGACCGAATAAAAGGTATGGGAATCTGCTACTAGAGGCATACGGGGGCAAATGTTCGGAAACAACTGCAATTACCCAATATGTTTCTCATAATTTCTATTCGGGCGATAATGCCGAATTGAGAAATGCTTTCAAGTATATTTCTATTGTTGAAATGCACCATCTCGATATGCTCGGCGATTTAATTCGCCAGCTCGGTGTTCGACCTGAATTCAAGTCCGTGAAGCATAATCGATATTGGAATGGTTGCTTTGTCAATTACGATACAGATGTTAAAAAAATGATAAAAGCCGACATCCAGGGGGAACGTGAGGCGATCGCTCTCTATAAAAAATTGATAAGCCAAATTGACGATGAAGGTATTCGTAAACTCCTTCGTCGAATAATTATGGACGAAATGAAACATATTGAAATACTGAGTGCTTTATATAAAAAAATTAGTAACAGTAGTTCGAAGCCCTGCCGCCCCGATTGTTAGGAGTTCCCCGTATTGATAAAATATAAATGCGGCAAAGGCTAATTATCTATCAAATTTTATTTGAACTCATTAAAGTATAGCGGAAAATCTGCTATACTTTATTCTTTATTCCTATTGTTCAACTTAATGCCTTTATTCCAGCTATTATATAATTATATAGGTTTTATGCTGATAATGCAACCCGTAGGTAACTTTGGTGGTATTATATCATTTGAAAAATACTACTTCCTGCTTGTATTTTTTCAATATACAAGCACATTATATAAATATGGAATGATGGCTAATTAAGGCTACATGAGCTTGTTGCGGCAATGTTAAAAGAGTGTTACATTTATCGTTTGATATTGACATAGCGGCGGCATTGTGTTAAAATTTCTACAAAGTTCTAGAGTGTCCGAACTATACTATTTAGTCAAACATTCTAGAATTGTTCTCTATGTAGATGTCGGACAAGATGAATTGCACAAAACATAAAGAAAAGGGAGATTTATATGAAAAAGATACTAGCAGTATTGCTATGCATGGCAATCACTATCGGTTTTACTGCTTGCGGTGGAGCCGAAACTTTAACAGGAAAAGCCGACGGATATGGCGGACTTGTCACTGTTACTGTTAAGAAAAAGGGAGATAAAATTACATCGGTTAAAGTTGAGGGCGACAAGGAAACACAAGAAGTTGCAAAACCAGCATTTGATGAAATTCCCGACGCTATCGTAAAAGCGAATTCAACTGATGTAGATGTAGTAACTGGTGCTACCGTTACAAGTAAGGCAATTATTTATGCTGTAAACAATGCGCTTGATCCGGAAAAATATCCGTATCCAATTGTAAAGGATACAGAAGATCCCGATGAAGTTATTGCAGCGAATGTGTTCCAAGGATTTGGTATTTCAAATATGGGACGCATCGGACCTGGCACAGATGATAAAGATGTTCCAGTATATAGCTTTAACCAAGTTCTCGCAAATGTTCTATTCGATGAAAATGATAAAATCATTGCTATTCATGTTGACCAAATAGAGGTTGCTACCCCTAACTATGATGGTGAGGGTATGCCTGAATTCAGCGGATTCCCTGGACAAGGCAGCATCTATTCCGATGATACTGAAGATAATTTCATGACTGAAATTAGTACATGGAAAACAAAAAGAGACCGTGGCGAAACCTATAAAATGGGAACAGGTACATGGGCGGAGCAAATGGATGCTTTTGAAAAAGTATTCGTTGGTAAAACCGTTGGCGAAGTTGAAGATTGGTTCAAGAAATACTGTTCCGATATTAACGGTAGACCACTAAAGGCTGATTCAACCGAAGACAAAGATGTAGAGAAATACAATGCACTGACCGACGATGAAAAAGATATGCTTGCCGATGTTGTTACGGGTGCTACAATGAGCCTTAACGATAGCCATGGTGACATTGTCGCTGCTATCAAAAATGCCTTCGATAACAAGGTAGGACTTGAAATTGAGGGTGCAACAGGGCTAGGAATTGGTATTAGTAATATGGGACGTCTAGGACCTGGCACAGATGATAAAGATGTTCCTGTATATAGCTTTAACCAAGTATTTGCTAACACATTATTTGATAATGATGGTAAGATTGTAGCTATCCATGTTGACCAAATGGAAGTTGCCTCACCTAACTATGATAGTGATGATATGCCTAAATTCGCTGGGTATCCAAATTCCAATGACAATGTTACGGACGATAACTATCTAGACGAAATTGCTGGATGGAAAACAAAGAGAGAACGTGGCGAAACCTACAAAATGGGTACGGGCACATGGGCGGAGCAAATGGATGCTTTTGAAAAAGTATTCGTTGGCAAAACAGTTGACGAAGTTGAAGATTGGTTCAAGAAATACTGTTCCGACATTAATGGCAGACCGCTAAAAGCTGATTCGACCGAAGATAAGGACGCAAGCAAGTATAACGCACTTAGCGACGATGAGAAGGAAATGCTTGCCGACGTTGTTACGGGCGCTACAATGAGCCTTAACGATAGCCATGGCGACATTGTTGCTGCAATTAAGGCATCATTTGATAACCGTGTTTCAATTGATGTAAAACTAAAATAGCAAACTAACTTTATGAGTTAGTTAACAATAGAAATCCCCATTCTAGCTTCATTGCTAGAATGGGGATTTTCCTCTGTATTTCATTACTTATAGGTGGAATTTACTTAATAGTATGTGCCTTTTCAACTGCTTCCTCAAGCGTCATGCCGGTATAATCCTGCGCCGGTAATAACCTGCCGCTCTTTTTATCATTTATAAATGCGCCGACGACGATTCCCGGCAATACACTATCAACGGAATTCGGCGCATGGGGACCACCTAAATCCGTCCTACACCAACCTGGATCGGTGATGTTAATCATTACATCTGTTCCATCAACTACACTGGCTAAATCCTTAGTGAATTTATCAAGTGCCGCCTTGCTCGCTGAATACGCCGCCTGCTCAGGCTCGTCCTTAATTCCGCTAGTAGTATTAATTACACGACCGAATCCCCGCTCAATCATTTTCGGCATTAAGCGATAGCAAATTGTAGTGATGGCGATGAAATTAATCTTGAAGCTAATATCAAAATCCTGGATAGGAGTCATCCAATAATCGTTCCTATATGCAATTTGCACTGCTGCATTATTGAATACTATATCGACCTGCGTGCCTTTATCCTCGATTTCATCAAGCATTCTCACAACTGCATCGTTGTCGGATAGTTCCGCCTCAACACTATATACTTCTACCCCCAATGCTTTTATCTCCTGCTCTAGCAATTTAGTATGCTCAGTGCTCCTGCTGTGCAAGATAAGGTTGCAACCTTTGCTAGCCATGAATGTTGCGATTTTCTCGCCGACTCCCCTACTTGCGCCAGTAATTAGCGCCCATTTGCCCTTGACATCTACCATAGTATCACTCATCTAGTTATTATTCTTCATTGATTCCCTTTATAATTTCATTAATCATCTCTAGTTTGCTCGGAATATCGATATGTTGCGGGCAAGGATCGACGCATTGTCCGCAAGCAATGCAATTATGCGCTCTAATGCTTTCATCAGTCTTAGAATAAGCATCCCAATACGCATTCTTATCGGCATCTACCGCATATTCATTATAAAGCTTGAACATCTCCGGTATATCCACCCCAACTGGGCAATCCATGCAATATCTGCAAGCCGTACACGGGACAACGTCTTTAGTCCTATATGCCTCGACTGCTTGTTCAATCACTTCATGGTCTTTTTCAGTTAGCGGTTCAAAATCCGTCATTGTCGCAACATTATCTTTAAGCTGCTCCATTGTAGACATTCCACTTAGAACTACAAGGACATTGGGCAAGCTGGTTACATATCTAATCGCCCATGAAGCAATGCTTTTGTCCGGTCTAGCATTGAGGAAGATCTCATTCGCTTTTTCGCATGGACTGGCTAATGTGCCGCCCCGAACAGGCTCCATCACTATACATGGAATACCGTTTTCCTCTAGAATTTCATATTGTCGCTTTGCGTCCTGCATCTCCCAATCAAGGTAGTTAATTTGCAACTGGGCAAAGTCCCATTCATATGTATCTACAATTTCCTGTAATACTTCGGGTGTGTCGTGGAATGAGAATCCCAGCTTTCTAATTTTGCCCTGCTCTTTCATTTTCAACAGGAATTCATATGCGCCGAAATCAAGGCATTTGTCAAAATTCCCCCTGCCTAGCGCATGAAGAAGATAATAATCAAAATAATCAACTCGCAAATTCTTTAACTGCTCATCGAATACCCTTTGCATATCTTCTTTCTTATCCACTAACCAAATTGGGAGTTTGGTTACAATATTATAGCTATCACGTGGATATTTAGCAAGTGCCTCGCCCATGAATTGCTCGGATTTTCCATCGTGATACATATAAGCAGTATCATAGTAATTTATGCCGCTCTCCATAGCATAATCCACTATTTCCTGTGCCTTTTCTTTATCGATTTCTTCTTTACCGTCAATGTTCTTTATCGGGAATCTCATGCATCCCAATCCTAGAACCGTGACAAATTCATCAGTATTCTTGTATCTTCTTTTTAACATATTTCCTCCATTCACACAATTACATGATCGTATTCTTCACTCGTCGGTTCTTCAAATTTAGCATCTAACTTTTCTAATAATGGCGGCTCTATAATATATTCCCGCCTTGTCGAACTCGATAGCTGCTTATTACGCTTTGCAAGACGTGATTCCCTGACTTCTTTAGGCGGATTAAAGTAAATTGTCGTAGTTTTAATGTTTCTCGATTTAAAATACTCTTGTACATTCTTCCTAGACTTGGCGGACCAAAATCCAAAGTCAAGTGCTACATCAATGCCCATCTCGATTAATTGCTCAGCTTGACCAAATAAAAAGGTATAACACCTCTCTTCGATGTTACTATGCTTCTCGCCAAGGCAACCGTCGAACAAAGTGAGCATTAAATCGTCGCACGATAGGAGCATTAGCTCTTTCTCTTTTTTTAGTTCTTTCGCATAATGCGTCTTACCGCTGGCGATGCGACCGATTAATATCATAACTTCAGCCATTTGCAGCTTCCTTTCTTGCGATAATGCCGGACTTAGTCAATGCGATCATTACCACGGGAATTATGATGATTTGTGCTATTATGCCGGGCAAAGGCTTGACCACGCTGGCTATAATGAATGCCTCGAATCCGTATGGAATCCCCTTCACGCCGAAGACAATGGCACTAGCTATTCCGTACACAATTCGCCCGCCAATCATGGCGCCGATGAGCGATATGTACACATTCCTCTTTGAATAGATTAGTGCGATAATAATCCCATATGTGCATAGCTCAAAGATCATCGGTATGCCAATTGGAATTAAAGGCGGCTTACCTATAAAAAATGAGCTAAGTAACGGGGTGAGCGCACCGCACATTCCGCCGTACTTTGCGCCGCATATTAGTCCGCATAGCATAACTGTGAAGTGCATCGGCAGTGCAATTTGCCCAATTTCAGGATTGCGGGCAAAAAGTTGCGGCAATGCGATACCCAGTGCTAGGAATAATGCTGCGAAAACTAATTCTTTAGTGTTAATCTTCTTCATTTTTTTCACCATTCTCATATTTCTTTTTTAGTTCTTTATGATAATTTATTTTCCATTCAATAGAACATTTATAATGTGTAAGTGTTTCAAGCTGTTCATCTACCGATGCACGATGTTCTTCTAGCATTTGAATGCGCTGCGTTAACGTTTCGTCGCCGTCTAGGCTCCACGCAACAAATTGCTTAATCTTTTTTACGGGCATACCTGTATTCCTTAAGCAGCAAATAAGGCTAAGCCATTCAATATCCCCATCATCGAACATTCTGTTGCCAGCCTCATCCCTTTTAACAGGGGGCAATAATCCCTCTTTTTCATAATACCTGATGGTCGATATCGTCAGGTCCATTTTTTTAGCAACTTGCTTTATAGTGAGTGTCATATAAATACCTCCCTAATTATTTTATACCCTCAAGTGCACTTCATGTCAAGTGATTTTGATAAAAGTTTATTTTTTCTTCTTTTAAATGAACAAATGCAATACTACTTTATCAATTACTTTTTATTTGCATATTGTATACTAGACCGAAATTGAAGGGAGGATATGGCAAGATATGACACTTACCGCACGATTAGAGGAATATATAAAATCAGAATTACGTGATAGCGCAGTCTATGCGGAACTAGCTAAAACAGCGCCAAATAGCAATTACCGCAAGCTATTGATGGAAATGTCCATCGATGATAGATCACACGCTAATGAATTCAAGCGTATTTATAAATCGATGACTGGTCGCAACTATAATCCCGTCGTTAAACTGCCTGCATTAAAGGGTTCATTCAATGAAATTTTACGCAGCAGGATACTTAATGAAAGCAAGGATTACAAGAAATACTCTGAAGAATATATCACAACCAAAGGGAATACATTACTTAAGACAACTTTCTATCTAGCTGGAATTGATGACAATGTGCATGCATTACACTTGATTTATATGCTCATGAAGTAGTGCATCAAAATAAAAGGTATGGGATCCCATACCTTTTATTTTTTATTCTTTTTTACCGAATATCGTTTTGATTCTTCTTATACACAGTTAGATTGTTGTTATTATCGCATATGGCAAGAATAACTTCGTCAACGCCGCTAATCCCCTGCTTCTTTAATTCTTTTGTCAGCCACTTTTCATTGTTGCCAGTGGATTTCAAGCTTTCATCAAGTATATTCCCATCTAGTACAATATATGTGGGAACCTCATCCTCCTCGGGACTTAGAGCCATATCCGCTGGATTCACTGGACGTTTAAGCGCTAATGGGAGGAAGCTTATCTTCCCATTCGGTTCTAGTATAGCCGCATTCAAATCGGCAATATTGAAGTATCCTGCATTCCTACATTGGGTCAAGAATTCATTAATATCCATCTTTGCTTTTCTAAAGTTTTCTTCATTAAGCTTGCCTTTATGGAGTAGTACTAATGACTTCCCCGTTATGAATCTTCGTGCTTTAGTCGATTTCAATCCTATATATGAGAATCCTATTGTAAACGCTGCATACACTATCATCGCTGTCAAGGGCTTGAGAATATCGTCTTCAAGTGCCGTCGCCATCTCGGCAGCTATTGACCCGATAGTTATTCCGTTGATGTAATCGAATAAGCTGAGCTGGGACATTTGCCTGTTCCCCATTAACTTTGTTAGAATGAATAGCACTACTACCGATGCAATTGAAGTTAAAAGTATGTTCAGTATTACCATGTAATTCTCCTTTAGCTAGTCTTACAATTAGCTTTAGCATAACTAACTAGAATATTACAGTTCAATGCAAATTATTGCCTACCCAGCCATCATTAAAGTTGTTGCTCAAAAGAATTTATGATGAAATTGGCGTAATGACTAATTTAATAAAAAAATAAACATTGACATAAACAACATCACCGTGGTAAAATTGCATTGCAACAATTTAATCTTAAAATAGTACACCTAATAGGGAGGGCATAATGGAAAAGATAATTCAGGTGAAGAATCTAAAGAAATCATATGGCGATATTGATGCTGTAAAAGGAATTGACTTCTATGTCGAAAAGGGGAAGCTATTTGCCTTCGTCGGACCGAACGGCGCTGGGAAGTCCACCACTATCGATATGATATGCACATTGCTAAAACCTGATGAAGGAGAAGTCATAATTAATGGTAATCATCTAGGCAAGCACGATAGCCGCATTCGCTCAGATATTGGTGTAGTTTTTCAAGATGGATTGCTAGATTCCCTCCTGAGCGTAAAAGAGAATTTGACCATACGGGGGAATTTTTATAAACTAAGCAAAAAAGAAATGAAAAATGCTGTCAAGGCGGCAGCCGATGCTACCGGCATTTGGGATTTCATAGATAGACCGTATGGCAAGCTATCCGGCGGGCAGAAAAGACGTGCCGATATTGCAAGAGCGCTAATCAATACACCGAAAATTCTATTCCTTGATGAACCTACAACAGGTCTTGATCCGCAAACTAGAAAGAACATTTGGGATACTATTGAAGAAATGCAAAGACGGAGCGGCATGACTGTTTTCCTCACGACGCATTATATGGAGGAGGCGGCGAAGGCCGATTACTTAATAGTTATCGACAATGGTGAAATTTCCGCTAAGGGTACGCCCTCACAATTAAGGGAGCGCTATTCCAACGATGCATTAAGGATTACCCCACTAGATATTGAGCAGTTGTGCCAATATCTTAATAAAGCCGATATTCCATATGAGGTCGAGTCCGGCATTGTGGTGATTAAACTTAAAAGCACGCTCGACTCTTTATCCATTCTCCCCATGATAAAAGATAAGATTTCCGGATTTGAAGTAATTAGAGGCACGATGGATGATACTTTTATCGGGATAACTGGGAAGGAGA
>CALLQQ010000054.1 GCA_938014915.1 uncultured Clostridia bacterium | reverse complement strand
CATTACGTGGTAAAAATGTGCTGATAGTCGATGATGTTATCAGCACGGGCGAATCGCTCCATGCTATGGAGGTGCTCATCAAAAAGGCGGGCGGCAACATTGTTGGCAAATGTGCCGTTCTAGCTGAGGGAGATGCAGCAAATCGTGATGACATAATTTATTTGGAGGAATTGCCGCTGTTCTTTGAATAGAGGAATAGCTCCTCCTTGACATTCTGGGGGGTCTGGGAATTGGTGCGTAAAATGCCAGTGATAGGATTTTCATATCTTGCTGGATTGATAATTGCGCCCTTTTTTAGCTATTGGGAATTACTTGTTATCGGCATAATGCTATTGATTTTGAGCATTATCATGATACCGATGCTCAAAAGTAGCAGCAAATTTTTCACTGTATTTATAGCAATGTTCTTTGCTGCCGCATTGATAGTATATGGATTGTATGAGCGCCATATCTACACGCCTTTCCTAACTTATGATGGTACGGAACAAGTTATTGAGGGCAGTATTATTGATATGAATTATCTAGGTAAAGATATGGCTACATATACAGTGAGGACGAGAATTGACGGTAAAGAGGTCAAGATTAATCTTTTTGCCGCAGATGTTGGAGCAACTTATTACGATACAATTATTACCAAGGCAAAACTCCGTGTACCGATAGACACGCAGAACTTCCCTCAGAAGTCATATTATAAATCGCAGGGAATATATCTTGTTGCCTCATCATGGGGCGATGTTGAAATTGTACCCAACAACGAGCGGAGCCCAATCTATCATATTCGCAGATATTCAGACTATATTAATACGGGAATTTCCCGCATATTGCCGGGTGATGAGGGTGCGATGTTGCGTGCGATGTTGACGGGTGATAAATCCGGGTTAGATGCCAATATCAAAAACAATCTTTACCGAGCAGGAGTCGGGCATATAATTGCAGTTTCGGGTCTGCATTTATCGATAGTTATCGGGTTTATTATGGTGATTCTATCACTGTTTAAATTAAATAGGTACATTGAAACAGTATTCATTGTTGCCGCCTGCCTAGTTTTTGTAATATTTTCGGGTATGTCGGTTTCGGTAATGCGGTCGATGATTATGATAACAATTTTCTATCTATCACGGATCTTTAACCGCAAGCCCGATACGTTAAGTTCGCTATCGGTTGCAGTATTCGCATTAGTGTTAGTTAATCCGTTTGCTGGTCGGGATATAGGATTATTGCTATCGGCGTCGGGCACATTCGGAATTGCCGTCGTCGGCGGTTCGCTGAATCGCTATCTTTTAAATACGTATCCGCTTGGGGGAATATTGGGGTATTTTCGCCGTCTTATTATGCCGACGATATGCGCATCAGCATGCACAATTCCAGTAGCGATGCTTGTATCGGACGAGATTTCGATAATTGCGCCAATTGTAAATGTATTCGTAGTGCCCCTATGCACATTGCCGCTAATATGCGCAGTCCTATTCGCCCTGACGGGAGGGATTCGCATTATCGGCGTACCTTTACTATGGGTGGCAAAAGTTTGCCTAAAGGCATTACTCAAGATTGCAGACATCGTTTCAGGGTGGGGATTTTCATATATATCGCTCAGCGCTGGATATATCTATATATGGGCTGCAATTGCAGTAGTGGGCATCGTAATATGTAAGATAATTTTTGATAATTGGGCGAGTATCGGCAAGACAATTGCTATGTGCTTCATCATCTTATTAATTGGAGCGGTCTCATATAAATTTATTAATCGGGATAATCTTACGGTAACGGTATTGTCCGATTCAAGGACTGGCGCAGTAATCATGCATGATAATCATACTTGCAATGTTTTCGTATTAGGAAAGAGCAAGAAATTAGGGGAGCCGATTGCCGAATATATGGAGCTTAACAACATTGACAGTATCGGGATTCTTAGCATACCATCACTTGACGCTGGCGATATTGCCGCATATAGGCAACTTGAAAGGTTCAATGTTGAAAGCATTGTGATGAGGCGCGAGTTAATTGATATTATGAGCAGTGAAGAAGTATTCAGCAATTCTAAGAAATATATAGCAGATGATATGGAAATTAACGGGGATAGTGGTTATAATATAAGCATGAAAACAGCCGGTGAACAAACCACATCACTTGAATTTTATTCCGATAATTTTAAGATGATCTGTATTAACGCAAAGGATTATGAAAAATTCGCTGGCGATGTATATGATATTATTGTGTGCCAAAATAAAACTGATGAAGAAATTGCTATTACAAATTCAAGATATGCGCTAATGCTAGACAATTCTCAGGCGACTAGCAGTATTAGCACGGCGGAAGTCATGTATATATACACAAGCCCGAAAACGAGTTTCATAATCGGTAAGAATGGTGAAGTTGTTAAAAGGAGGATGGGCTATGCCCTTTATTGATGAATCGACGTTACGTCAGCAGATAAAATCGGGCGAGCCGAGTGGCGTTTATTATCTATTTGGGCAGGATATATATTCTACCGAAAGATATGCCAATGCTTTAATTAATAAATCCGTGGGTAAGGCGCCATCGGACTTTAACTTAAATAAATATATGGGCAAGGAATTGATTTTATCTAAGCTATTAGATGATATTGAATCGCTTCCCGTATTCGCAGATAGGAAATGCGTAGTAATTAACGACTTCAATGCCGATGATTTAAGCAAATCCGATTTTGATGCGCTTAAAAAGCAGCTCATTGATGTACCGAACACGACAGTTGTAATTATCTATCAAACGGCATTAGAGATTGATATAAAACGGGGTAAGAAAAGTTCAAATAACATCAAGTTAATCAATGCTCTGGCGAAAACATCGGCGAATGTGTGCGAATTTAAAGTGAAAACTCCGCAAGATTTAGCAAAGCAAATAATGAGGAGCGCCCAGAAGAATAAATGCTCAATATCGTTCGAAAATGCCAAGTATTTAGCCGAATTAACACTGTGCAATCAAATGCTACTAGCAAGTGAAATTACAAAGCTATTTGCCTATGTTGGTGAGGGGGAGATAACTGAAGATGTAATTGATATGCTTATCGCAAAGCAAATCGATGCTAGTTCATTCGCATTGGCGAATGCTATTGTTGCAAAGAATGCCACTAAAGCGATGGAAACATTGGACGATCTATTCTATCAGCGGATTGACGCAGTGGTGATTCTATCGGCACTATCAATGGTGTATATAGATTTATATAGGGCGAAATCGGCAGCGATTAACGGCATTGATCCGGCGCAGGTAGTTGAGGATTATTCCTACTATGCTAGGAGATTCGCAGTAACAAATTCTTTTCGCGATACGAGGAAGATGCCGATAGAACATTTGAGGGAGAGTATATCTATTTTAGCGAGGACGGATTCACAACTGAAGTCAAGCCGAAATGATGGTAGAATAATACTTGAAAAGGCGATCGTCGAGATGCTTATATTGAACTAAGGGGAAGAAAGAATTGATACAGTTAGAGCAGGCAATTATTGTAGAGGGGAAGTATGACAAGATAAAACTATCATCAATAATAGATGCAGTCATAATCCCGACCAATGGTTATGGAATATTCAAAGATAGTGAAAAAATTGAGCTTATTAGGATGTTAGCACGGACTAAAGGCATTATCATATTAACGGATTCAGATTCTGCTGGCTTTCTCATTCGACGTCATATAAAAAGCATTATCACCGAGGGGGAAATTGTAAATGTATATATTCCCGATATATTCGGTAAGGAAAGGCGGAAAGCACATTCATCGGCGGAAGGGAAACTAGGCGTTGAGGGCATATCGACGCAGAAATTGCTTGATGCATTTAAAAAAGCTGGTGTAATACCTAACAAGAAAGAGAAAAAAGGTGAAAAGATAACGAAATTGGATTTATATAATGACGGTTTTACAGGGCGGGAAAATAGCGCTGAAATGCGTGCGTTATTATTAAAAGAATTATCTTTACCATCACTTATGACAACGAATTCAATGTTAGAAATTATTAATTCAATGATGGACTACGATGATTATAGGGATTTAGTTGATAAGCTGAACGCAGTAATTCCCGATTAAAAAAAGAGAAAGGCAGAGTATCCTAAATGGTTTTTTCCAGTTTAACTTTTATATTTTTATACCTACCTATAGTGCTTCTTCTATATTACATAGCACCGTGGAAAGCTAAGAATTTTATTCTACTTATAACGGGATTGATTTTCTATGCGTGGGGTGAGCCGTATTATGTAATCATAATGATTATATCAACTTTAATTGACTATACGGCGGGTCTGCTGATTAATAAATTTAACGATAAGCCAAAGATACGCAGAATATTTTTAATTCTATCAGTAGTGATGAATTTAAGCCTACTGTTCACATTTAAATATAGCTCATTTATTATAACCAACATTAATTCAATTTTTGGATTGAAGCTATTTAATCCGAATTTACCACTACCCATCGGTATATCGTTCTACACATTCCAAAGTATGTCGTATACAATCGATCTCTACCTCGGGAATATAAAGGTGCAAAAGAATTTTACCAAATTCGCCGCCTATGTTACGATGTTCCCTCAAATTGTAGCTGGTCCAATTGTTAGGTATGAAGATGTTGAACGGGAATTAGAGGATAGGCAAATCAATATAACCCTAATCGGCGAAGGAGTCGGGCATTTTGTAAAAGGACTAGCTAAAAAGGTCCTTATAGCGAATAATATTGGGATGTTATGGACAACGGTAAAGGCGATGGAGATTACATCACTATCGACTTTAACGGCATGGATCGGCATACTCGCCTTTACATTCCAGATATACTTTGATTTCTCCGGATATTCGGATATGGCAATTGGGCTTGGTAAAATGCTAGGATTCCACTTCCCTCAGAACTTTGATTACCCATACACATCAAGGAGTATAAGCGAATTCTGGAGAAGATGGCATATAACACTTGGCTCATGGTTCCGCTCATATGTATATATTCCGCTTGGAGGAAATAGGGAGGGCACGGCCAAAACTTTAAGAAATCTCCTAATCGTATGGGCTTTAACGGGGCTATGGCATGGTGCGAGTTGGAATTTCATTATATGGGGTCTATATTTTGGAATAATAATTATCCTAGAAAGATTGTTTCTTAGGAGTATTCTTGAGAAGATACCGGCTGCAATTTCAACTGCTTATTCATTCATTTTAGTCGTATTTGGCTGGGTGTTATTTGAAACAAATACACTTGCCGATGCTGGAAGATATATAAAGGCGATGTTCGGCGCATATGGTGGATTTATCGACACAAATGCAAGATACCTCTTAACAACGAACATAGTGATGTTCGCAATATGCATAATTCTTTCAACTAGGGTGCTAGAACAAGTTGGCGAATATATTGCAACAAAGTTACCTGTTCTATATCAATATAGCGCACCAGTATTAGAAGTTATATTGATGATAATTTGCACTGCATATCTTGTCGACTCAACTTATAATCCATTCCTATATTTCAGATTCTAATAAACGAAGGGAGGGGGAATTCAAATGAACTCTAAAACAATTTCAGCACTTGCTTTTTTCGCATTACTAATCATTTTACCTTGCATCACCTTATTCAGACCGAAAAAGGATTTTTCCGATGAGGAGAATAGGTATCTAGCAAAATTACCGAAATTCAACGCATCAAGTTACGGCAATAAAGATTTTATGAATGGATTCGATGCTTATTTCTCCGATCATTTCGTATCAAGGACAAAGTTTAAAAGACTCAGCACCGATATTGAATTAATGCTTGGTAAGACGGAGATAAATGGCGTATATATCCTGCCCAATAAATTGATAGCTAAGGTCGATGAAGTAAAAGACGTGCCCGTTAGTAAAAGTGTCAATGCAATAAACACATTTTCCAGTAAGCACCCCGACTTAAATATGGCGATTATGCTTGTGCCGACAGCGCAAGATATATATGCAGGGAGTTTACCGCATAATTCGCCCCGATTTGATGAGGGTAAGTTTATCGACATTGTGCATGGAGGGCTTCATTCACGTGTGGAAAAGATAGATGCACATACTCCACTTTTATCCACGAGGAATGAATATATATATTATCGTTACGACCATCATTGGACGACGCTTGGCGCATATTATGGCTATGCGACCGCTGCTAAGAAATTGGGATTCGATCCGATTCCTTTAAATAGCTTCGACATTGAATATGCTGCTGACGATTTTTACGGTACATTATATTCTAAAACTTTATACGACGAGATTGAGCCGGATAGGATTGAGCTATATCACCTTAACAAAGGTGTCGAAATCATCAACGTCGAAATTGACACAGGCGAATCAATTGAGGAGAGGGATTCTATCTATTTCAGGGAATTCCTGAGTGAAAAGGATAAGTACAGCGTATTTTTAGGGCAGAATCAACCTATTGTTCATGTGCATACCGATAATAGTAACGGCAAAAACTTGCTAATCTTCAAGGATTCTTTTGCGCATAGCATGGTGCCTTTCCTTGCGGAGCATTATAGCAAGATTACGCTTGTAGATTTAAGGTATATTAATGTTCCCGTCGACGAATTAGTTGATATAGATAAATATTCCCAAGCAATTGTAATATACAATACTAGCAATTTCCTTCATGACGATAATATAATCAAGCTAGGATTTTAGAAGAAAAATTTTACGACGAAAAACATAGGTTTTCCGTCGTAAAAACGTTATAATGGCTAATTTTTTTAGAAAATCATGCAAAAATGAAATTTATGTTTTTTCTAGCTTGTTGCCAAAAGTTCTATTTTGCATAGTATAAAGTAAGCAGGGAAAACTCGTGGGTGAGGGCGTAAAGTGATAATGCCGCATTATCTTAGATATTTTGTGTTGTTATCCACAGGGGAGCTTTCGTCTATAGCTGCTCGCAAAGAACAGTTATACTTGCCTGCTTATATAGATTAAGACCATAGGAAATTGCCATTATGGCAATTCTTATGGTCTTTTCTAACCTAATCCTCGTATTCTCTTATCCTTAAATCGATGCCGATTTTCTCGGCAAGTTCCTTGCTTGCCTTGATATCTTCTTCAGGTATAACATCTACTACCGTGAACACAACATTCCTAACATAATTCTTGCAATCCTGTGCGAAATTTAGCATAGCGTCGAATGCTATATCGCCGAATACGGGACGTGTCACTCGGGTATATTCCTCCTTAGTTGGAGCATTGAGGCTTATTGATACGGTGTCAATTCGCCCTTCTAGTAAATGTGCAGTCGGTTTTTCGTTAATTAGATCGGACAAGCCGTTAGTATTCAGCCTAATTGGCAGGTTGCTAATACTTCTAATATAATCCGCTGTTTCAAGTAAAAGATCCAGACTTTCTGTCGGCTCACCATATCCGCAAAAAACAATCTCATCAATATTCGCCAAATCGAATTCATCTAACTCCCGCTTAACATCGGCAAAAGCCGGCTCACGTTCTAGCCATAGATTATCCGCATCGCCGACGGAATCGCCATTGTTGCGAATGCAGAATACGCAGTCGCACGGGCACCGATTCGTAATGTTTAAATATAGCGAATTGCCAACAGTATATAAGATAGTCATAATCATCAAATCCTTTCGTTCATACTAACATTATACACGCTAACAAAAGCCATAACAAGAGTATGCGGTAAAATCCGATTATACTAAATGCACAGAATTACATGATGATTTAGTGGTGAAACTATGTTAAAAGATAAACTCCCCCAACGATAGAATTTATACCACAGTCCAAATATAGACGCATTACACTAATTTGCAATAGGAATGCACTCATAGATTGTGCATTCCTACAAAGGTGAATTTTATTCTATTTCAGAGCATTTCCTTGTTTTTGATGCTATTTCCACGTATAATAGGTGGAGAACTATATTGTGACAAATCCTAATTTTAAAAGGGGCTTTTATATGAAAAACAGAATACCTCGTGTATGTGCGGCGAATGATTTAAGCGGATTCGGTAGATGCTCACTCACGACAGCGATTCCGATTTTATCGGTGATGGGTGTGCAATGTTGCCCACTACCGACGGCAATATTATCATGTCAAACAGGCTTTAGCAGCTTTCATTTCAGAGATCTTACAGAAGATATCACACCATATATTAATAACTGGAGCGAACACGGCATAGATTTCGATACTATTTATACCGGATTCTTAGGTTCGTCGGAGCAAATATATTTAATGAAGAAGTTAATTGAGCAGTTCGGCACAGATTCGCTAATATTTATCGACCCCGTCATGGGTGATGATGGTAAGCTGTATTCCACCTATACACAGGGAATGTTAGATGGTATGAAGAAATTAATCAAACGTGCGGACATCATCACGCCGAATGTGACGGAGGCTTGCATGCTTTTAAACCGTGAATTTACAGGCAATACAGTTCCGATCGAAGAGGCACTTGAAATGGCTAAGATGCTTTGCGATAATGGTGCGGGAATTACCGTCATTACGGGCGTCAATAATGGGGGAATTGCGACAGTAGCATATGATAAGAACACGGGCGAAAGTATAAGTTATAGCACACAACGAACGAAAATGCAGTATTCGGGCACAGGGGATATATTTGCCTCAGTCCTATGCGGCAGCTTAACTAAGGGGAATCCGCTCAAGTCGTCAATAGAAATTGCTAGCGAATTCGTAAGAGAAACCACTGATTTCACTATGAGATTGGGCACACCTTTATTAGATGGAATTGCTTTCGAGCCTTTTTTAGCCAAATTAGGAGGAGCATCAATATGAACAGAAAACTTATAAGGAACATGGTATTCGCCGCTATATTTGCGGCCTTAATTGCAGTGTTTATTGCATTCTTACCTAAAATTCCAACGATTAATGGCTATATCCATTTCGGGGATAGCATTATATATATTGCCGCTTGTTTACTTCCAAGGCCGTTTGCCATTGCCGCAGCCGCTATCGGGGGAGGACTTGCAGATTCGTTCGGCTATGCAATTTACATAATACCGACGATAGTTATTAAGCCGCTCAATGCACTTTGCTTTTCCAATAAAGGGGATAGAATTCTAACAACGAGGAATGCTATCGCTCTTTTCCCCAGTACAATTGTAACAATAGTAGGATATGCTATCACCGAGGCAATTCTATTCGGCAGCTTCAGTGCAGCGATAGCAACACTGGGCGGGAATTTGGTGCAGGGATTAGGTAGTATGTCGATATTTATAATTTTCGCATCTTTCCTTGATAAAAGTGGGTTTAAAAAGCGTTTTTTCATGGATTAGTATAAGTTTTACGTTTTTTAATGGTTATATCTTGACGATAATGCGATAATGTATTAAAATAGATACGGGTATACAATGGGGCACGTCGGGATTCATTGATATCCTATTACTAACGGGGAGTGAATGTTTTTGGATACTTTAGTATCTGCTTCTGTTTTAGCGGCAGATTTTTCCCGTCTAGGGGATGAAGTTAAGCGAGCGGAGCAGGCAGGAGTCGACATGATACATCTTGATGTAATGGATGGCAATTTTGTCAGCAACCTTAGCTTCGGTGCGCCCGTAATTAGCTCAATACGATCGATTACCGATTTACAATTCGACACACATTTGATGGTGAGGACTCCTCATACACTTATAAAACCGATAGCCGATGCAGGCGCTGATATTATAACGATACATATTGAAAGTGAAAGTAATACCAAAGATACACTCCAAATGATAACTAAGATGGGTAAACAGGCGGGACTCTCAATTAAGCCGAACACGCCGATAGAAGATGTATATCCCTTTTTAGATATGTTACGATTAATACTTGTTATGACGGTGGAGCCGGGATATGGTGGACAATCCTTTATTCCCGATACCGCCCAGAAGATTAAGGGTCTGCACGAATATATAAAAAAGAACAACCTCGATACGCAAATCGAGGTTGATGGCGGTATTAATGCCGATACCGCAAAGGTGTGTATAGAATCTGGAGCAGAAATTCTAGTCGCTGGTACATATTTATTTGCGGCAGACGATTTTGCCAAGAATGTGAGAGCATTAAAGGGAGAATAATAGCAATATAGAATTGCTATGCCAGTGTTTTCACAATTAATTCTAACGCATTGTTATCCACAAGACATTTGAAATGCTCCCTAGTTTTGGCGCATTGAATATCGCCCATGCCAATTATTTTTGCATATTCGTTGACTGTCGGCTGAATTTTATCTTCAAGCTTGTTGAATATAAATAGAAGTAGGCGATACTTTCCATTCGATGCAAACAATTCGGCATTATAGATCATATGACTGTGCATTTTATGCAGATGCCTAGATAATGCGGTGAGTGCATCCAGGCTATCACATTCGCAAATCATACTTGTGTAGGGCGATTTAGTAATATGGTGAACGGATTCAATATCCGTATCGTCAATAGGTGAAATATATAACATACAACCTCCATCATTACAAGGGAATGCTTCTATATAGAGTTTTTGTGTACATAGATCAATGTTCTTTTGCACACGCACTAACTGTAACAACTCTATTAGAAGACGTTTTGTGTCCGGATCCTTGCAGCTGAGTCGATCAAAGCAAATATCGTAATCAGTCATATCATACTGATTTAAGACGATTTTAACGGTATTAGAACCGATTACTTCAATTAACATTGGCATCATCTCCATTAGATTATATAGAAAATTGATACTTATTATTCTTAATCATAAGCAATGCGTATGAGCATTACTTATTACACATAAAGGGAAGGAATGTGGCTAAATGTCCGATAAAACTCAATCGACAAAAAGCATTAATGCGATTCATAGTGACATGATTATGGCCCTTTTAGCTCTCCTGCTAATGGCGAATTACTATTATGGTATGAGAACTCTCGTTATGGCGGCAATTGCAGTGTTTACATGCGTAATAACTGATATTGTCTGTGTTATGATGAGAAAAGAGCGATATAAGATAAATGATCTTTCGGCAGTCTTAACTGGTTTAGTATTAACATTACTAATGCCGGCGACTGTATCGCTGAATATTTTAATTTTCAGCAGCGCATTTGCTATTATAGTCGGCAAACAAGTTTTTGGTGGCAAGGATAATATAATATTCAATCCTGCCGCAGTCGGATATGCATTTGCGATGCTCAGCTGGAGTAGTGAAGTATTACTATTCCCTAAACCCTTCACAACAATACCAATTTGGGACGGAATTGATTCTAGCCTCACTCGATCACTTGGATATTCGCTTAACATGAATTCTATCCCCGTAATACCGAATATAGATTTATGGCTAGGTCGATTTGCAGGACCAATTGGTGCAACTCATGTAATTGTATTAATAGTATGCGCCATAACTTTAATGTTCAGACGATCGATATCGCCAATTACCTTTTTATCTGGAATATCGACATCGGCACTAATTGCATATTTATCACCAAGGGTTGGCGTGTCGACTTTAAAAGGAATATCGCTAGAACTTATTAGCGGTGTTCTCCTTTTTGGTATGATATTCATGGCGAGCGATCCTTCAACAATGCCCAAAACAAAATCCGGGCGATTATGGCAAGGAATTTTACTTGCGGTCATAACATTCGCTTATAGACATTTTGGCAATCTTGAACATGGATTTATATTTGCGCTGCTTATCACGAATGCATTTAGTGATACACTTGATAATAGCATGAGCGCATTTGCGAGGATTATTAAAGTGAGGTTCGCAGAGTTTGAGAAACATCGCTCAGCAGTCCTCGGAAGCGACAAATTCAGGGACTTTTGCGTCGTTGATGAATGTGACATTGATGAATACAATGGCGATAAAGAGGAAACAATAGATACTTACGATGAAGATGAAGTGGAGGATGAATATGCAAAAACCGCTCAGTAAAATCGACACTTCGGATATAAAGATGCTTTTAGATGGGTTAATATATAAAAACACAGTCCTTGTTAGTGGGCTTGTAATTGCTCCGGTTGTTGTTGCGGCGAGCAGTTATAGGAATGCGCTGCTGCTTGTAATAGCATTTTCCGTGATAACATTCATAACTGTGATGACGGCATCATTCATACCTAAAAACATCGTGTATACAATACGAATCATAATATACACAGTTATCGGTGCTATGGTATATCTTCCAACAATAATTTTACTTGAACAGATCATGCCGGATGCACTTAGCGATGTTGGGATATATATGCCGCTGCTAGTTGCAAATTCTTTGATAGTTGTGAAGTCGGAAACAAGATTCCTCAAACAATCCAAAGGATATATGATGCTCGACGTTATATCATATATAATGGGATTCAATGTTGTTATCCTCATAGTTGGCATAGTTAGAGATTTGTTCGCGAATTCTATGTTAATGGGGCATAATGTTAATGTATCTGTGCAAATTCCTGCTATTGCAGCACCGTACGGCGGTTTTATCTTACTTGGACTATTCGCCGCTCTTTATAGATACATATTAAATAAGCTAAAAGAATGAGAAGGTAGGATGGAATGGAAGTAATAGCGAAGTTCATATCTATAGCTTTAGTAGCTGTTTTTGCTGAAAATTCAATATTTGCTAGGGGACTCGGTTCAAGTACGATGCTGAGCGCCGCAAAGAATAAAAGTGAAATTGCTGGATTCGGGATTAGCATAACATTTATATCGACAGTATCAAGTGCGCTATCTTTTTTCGTTGATAAGCTATATGTTGATAAGGCACTCTCTTATATATATATGCCGTTAGTATATGTCCTGATTATCGGTTTCGTATATATATCAACACTTCTCTGTTTGTGGAAGTGGATGCCGAATCTTTTTGTCAAGATAAAAAGATATGTGCATATTAGTGCATTTAATTGCGCTGTATTAGGAGCATTATTTATAAATTCGCAGAATGGGAACAGCTTTTCATCATATATCGGGCATGGATTCGGCACGGGTATAGGATTTATATTAGCTACATATCTTGTATCGATAGGATATAAAAAGCTTAATTCGGATAAAGTTCCTGAATCCTTTAGGGGATTACCAATTATGCTAATCTACATTGGTATATTATCGCTAGCATTTTATGGTATGCTAGGGTATCAGGTTGCTTTTTAAAAGTAGACATATATTTGATAAGGAGGACGCAATGTCTAGAAAGATCAAACGTGGAAGAAATATTTATAAACGTAGGAGAAGTAAATTTAGAAGTATTGTCACAACTTCTCTATGGGTTATTTTGATCGGTGCTATCGGATTTGTTGGTTTCAGTGTAGCTGGTCCTTTTATAGACTACCTCCGTACAAAGGACGATAACACTAGCGATATATCGCAGTGGAAACCGCCATCGTCCGAGCCAACATCCGAGTCGGCAGCAGATGATAGTGCAGTAAATTCGCCGTCGGATGATTCAAGTGAGCCGACTACCGCTCAAGATGGCAATATAGCCATTGAGGTGCCCGTGGAAGAAGTCCAAAGTGAGGAGAAATTGGGCGCATTCCTTTCAAGCGCTAAAACTGATGGATATAATGCTGTCGTAATTCAATTAAAAGATGAAACGGGATTATTCCTTTACGATACGAGCAATGAAATTGCAATTTCCGCCGATACGGTCGGCAGTAAGATGAAACTTGCCGATATAGTATCGAAAATTAAAAGCGAGAATTTAGTGCCGATTGCACGTATTCATACCCTCAAAGATGCGCTGAATACGCAGTATTCACGTGAACTGAACTACCAATTCAAAGACGGCGGAACTGTCTGGCTGGATAATGCTCCTGCAAAAGGCGGCAAGAGATGGATATCACCATTCAATGATGCATCGGTAGGATTCATTTCCGATATAGCCGATGAAATTACCGATGCAGGATTCGAACAGATCATATATTCATCCATGATATTTCCATCATTCCACAATGCGGATTTCGGATATATCGGCGACAAAATTAAACCTGAAACTAGATGGATCGGTCTAATCGAATTGTACAATGAAGTTGATAAGGCAGTTGTAGCCAATAATGCAAATTCAATATTAGAAGTATCGGTAAAATCAGCAATTGAAGGAACTGAAGAAGTTTATAAGGTAGAGGAGTTGCAGGGAAAGAGCATTATGGCAATATATAATGCTGATGAAATTGGCAAGAAACTGAATTCCGGCGATGATACTATCGATATTCCCGATTCAATTTACGAGGCTGTAACTACTGTGTATAAAGCATTAGACGATGATGCCGATAAAATCAAGATTATCCCCTGTATTGATAAATCGGGGCTCAGTGATGGCGATTTGCTAGAGGGGATAAGAGCAATAAAAGATTTAGGCTATAAATCGTATATTATAAGATAATGTGATACCTTTTTGCGATAGGTACTGAACAAACAAATTTATTTTTGATAGGTTAAAGTTAAAACCCCCTCAACGCATTTGCGTTGAGGGGGTTTGTATTATTGCGTTTTAAAGCGCATAGTTATTATAGAGTGATTTCTAGCTTGTTGTCGCCAGCATTTGTAGCACTAGCGTCACTTCCAGATACTTTAACTGTGAATGATTTGTCAGTAGCTGTATGCTCGATAGAAATCTTTTCGCCCGCTCTTGTAGCTTTAATTGAGAAAACCTTTTCGGCTTCAGCATCGTATAGATCGAACTTTGCAGTCTTCCCATCTTCAAGTGCGTATATTGTGAATTCTGTACCGTCAAGATAATCGTAAACGAAGTCTTTTTCGAAATTACCCATTGCCATAATGGTATTCGGCTTAACTAGCAATGGTAATGAGAAATAATCATGTTCGGTAGTGTAGAACTTCCCACCTTCGAATTCTTCACCTGTTTGCAAGTCGGTCCATGTTCCAGCAGGAACATAATACTGTGCAATGCCATTTTCATTAAAGATAGGAGCAACTAATAGGCTATCTCCTAGCATATACTGCCTATCAAGGCTTAGGCATGCAGGATCGTCAGCGAATTGCAATGCCATTGCTCTCATCATTGGAACACCTGTTGTAGATGTTGTAACGGCATTTGAGAATAGATATGGCATCATTTTGCCCTTTAGAACGGTGAAGTGACGTAGTACGTCGACGGATTCTTCATCGAATAACCATGGCACACGGTAAGATGAATTTCCATGTAGACGGCTATGCGTCGACATTAGTCCGAATGCTGACCAGCGCTTGTAAATATCAGGTGTAGCGGTAGCCTCAAATCCACTAATATCGTGGCTGAAGTATCCGAATCCTGATGAACATAGTGATAGTCCGCCACGGAGTGTTTCCGCCATTGATTCGTATTCTGCACTACAATCGCCGCCCCAATGCACTGGGAATTGCTGGCCACCAACAGTTGCACTCCTTGCGAATAGGCAAGCTTTATTCTCGCCATAGTATTCTTTTAGAACATCGAATACAACTTTGTTATACATTTGTGTATAGTAGTTATGCATTTTTACAGGATCGGATCCATCGAAATAGCAGACGTCGGTCGGGATTCTCTCGCCGAAGTCAGTCTTAAAGCTATCAATTCCAACTTCACATAGTTCCTTTAGCTTATCAGCATACCATGCGCTAGCCTCAGGGTTAGTGAAGTCAACGATTGCCATACCTGGCTGCCACATATCCGCTTGGAATACGCTGCCATCTTTATTTTTGATGAAGTAGCCATTCTCCACACCTTCAGCAAAAAGCTTCGACCGTTGTCCGATATATGGGTTAATCCATACACATAGCTGCAATCCTCTGTCCTTTAGACGTGATAACATTCCCTTAGGGTCTGGGAATTGTCTTGGATCCCATTCAAAGTCGCACCATTGGAATTCCTTCATCCAGAAGCAGTCGAAATGGAATACCTGTAAAGGAATATCTCTCTCGGCCATACCGTCAATGAAAGATGTAACAGTTTCTTCATCATAACTTGTTGTGAATGATGTTGTTAGCCATAGCCCGAATGAATATGCAGGTGGTAGACCTGGTTTACCTGTCAATGTTGTGTAGTTTTCAATTACTTCAAGTGGATTTTCCCCACCGATGATAAAGTATTCTAGTCGCTCACCATCAACAGTGAATGCAACTCTTGAAACTGTATCAGAAGCAACTTCAAAAGAAACATGTTCTGGGTGGTTTACCAATACACCGTATCCGTTGCTTGATACATAAAAAGGAATTGATTTATAACTTTGTTCCGATGATGTTCCGCCGTCAGCATTCCATATATCGACGGATTGCCCGTTCTTTACAAATGTAGTGAACTTCTCACCAAAACCGTAGATGCTTTCACCGACTGAAAGACCAAGTTGCTCACGAACATATGCGCCCGATGTTGGTTCTGGAATATCCCAGAATCCATTATCTTCGGCAAGTGCTAATCTCTTATTAACTCTGGACGGCTCCTCAGTAATGTAGGAAGTAGTTCTCCATCCGGACTTAGTTAGCAACTTGTCCTTATAGTAGTACTTAATATCCCATCCGCCATTTTTAGTAATTCTAACTCTAGTATCGCCAGAAATTAGTTCTGCGTAGTCATCGTTATTTTCGATTACAGGTTTAAAATTATCATCAAGATATAGTTCAAATTCTGGACCATCATTTCTAGCACCTTTATAATGATCTATTGAAACCTTGATGACATCTTTGAGATTAGATGTGAACTTAATCTCAAGCAATGGTCCGCCGAGAGTTTGTCCTCTGTGGTGGATATGAGTTGCTGTTGCTAGTACAGTTAGTGAATTCGCATCTTCAAGCACTTCATATGCCTCTGCTACGAAATTCACGTCATATCCCTTTTTGTTAAGCCAAAAACCATCTGAAAATTTCATGATACTCCTCCTCAAAATATATTATGCCTTTATTCTATTATAATTGTGCCAACAATGCAAGGGATTATTACACTTTTTACACCGAAATAAGCGATTATATTGATTAAATTTCTTTTGAGTAACAGAATATTGTTATAATTGTCGGGAAAATATACATTGCAATAAACTTCATTCTTAACTTGCCGCTTACATTAAAGGTAAAAGTAAAGCGATTTACTACATTATTTATATAGCATGCCAATTATTTTCGGCGCAATGCACTTAAATTGGCATAGAATCTTATTAAAGTGAATATAAATATTGTAGAAAAAGTCTAATACAGGCTATGAAAACAAATGCATTTGCTGACATATCAGCAGACTGGAGGACAATATGGAATTGAAACTAAACAGGGAGGCACTTTGTTTAAATGAGGTGGTCTATGATGGTATTTCAGAGCAGTCGGTAGAAATGGACTATATTCTTCCCGACTACTATCCAGATATTTTTAAAATACTTAAATGCCAACTCACTCCGCAGGTAATATCGTATAATACGGCATCGGATAAGCTAATTTATGATGTAGTTGTACGGATAAAAGTGCTATATTTAGCCCAGGAGAGTAGTCAAGTTAAGTGTATCGAACAAAGATATACATATTCAAAAACACTTGATTTAAAAAAATCATGCGACAATCCCCTTGTTACAATTGTGCCGAAGCTGGACTATTGTAATTGTAGAGCCATTAGCGAGCGGCGTCTTGACATTAGGGGAGCAGTAAGTTGTAAAGTAAAGGTTAGTTGCACGGGTGAGCAAAATATTGTATCCGACGCTTGCGGACTAGGAGTACAAACGAGGAAATTGCAACTAGGATATGCAGGCAGTAAAATCTATACGCAAAAGCAATTCACAATTAGGGAAGAAATTGAGCTAAGCGACTCCAAGCCGTCAGCATTCAGCATATTAAGGCATGATGCGGTGGCGAATGTGAGTGACTTCAAGATAATATCGAATAAAATTATTATCAAAGGCGACGCAAAGGTGACGATGCTTTATTCAGCATCGGACGAAGGCGACATTGATACACTTGAAGCAACGCAAGCGCAAATTCAGCTAAGCCAAATTGTTGACCTCAACGGTGTTAGTGATGAATTCGAGTGCTTTGTAGATATGAATGTAGTAACATCCGATCTAACAATCAAGACAGACGAGAATGGCGACAGCCGAATTATCGCTTGCGAAATTGTAATTTGTGCAATATGTGTTGCTCATAAGATGACGAATGTTGAAGTAGTATCCGATGCATATTCAACGGAATATAGTTGCAGATATAGTACCATACCGCTTAAAACAGAGATGATTCCAACAATTATAGATAAAACATTCATGGTCAAAAGTAGTGCGGAACATAATGAGGGCGACATTAATGCCGTTTGCGATGTATGGTGCAGTATTAGCAATGTAGTAACTAGGGCATCGTCAGAAAATGAAATTATCGTATCGGGCACTCTCAACACATGTATACTTGCAAAAAGTGATGAGGGACCGATATATCTTGAAAAATCGGATATATTCGACCATTCAATTGATGTTGATAATCTATCTAGAGATAGCAATTTCCTACCGACGGTAAAGGTTGTATCATGTAGTTACAGTCTAGCATCGAACAATACTGTTGAGATAAAAGCCGAAGTGGGAATCAAAGGTTGCTTATATGAAGTTAAAACAGTTGATGGCATTGACGAGATAACTGTTGATACGAATAAGCCAAAAGAGAGAGATTTAAGTTATGCGTTGAAAATATATTATGCGGATGAGGGAGAAGGAGTCTGGGATATCGCCAAGCGATATAATACATCGGTTGAGGCTATTATGGAAGAAAACGAGCTTGAGGGCGAAGTTTTAGAGCAAAGAGGAATGCTATTAATACCGATTGTAGGGTAATAATTATATAGGAGGCTTTGAAAACATGGAGAATAGCAGTATATATCTTGACATTGCAAAGCGTACCGAAGGAAATATCTACATCGGTATCGTAGGACCAGTCAGAACGGGGAAATCGACTTTTATTAAAAAGTTTATGGAAACATTAGTAATACCTAATATATCCAGCGACTTCAGAAAAGAGCGGGCGATAGATGAATTACCGCAATCGGCGGCGGGTAAAACGATTATGACGACCGAGCCGAAGTTCATTCCTGAAGAAGCAGTCGAAATAGCGCTTGATGAGGGCGCCAAGATGAATGTTCGCATGATTGACTGCGTAGGGTATATCGTGCCGAGTTCACTAGGATATATCGAGAATGAGCAGCCACGTATGGTAGTAACGCCGTGGTTCGATAAAGAAGTACCGTTCAATATGGCGGCGGAAGTGGGAACGCAGAAAGTTATTACAGAACATTCGACAATTGGGCTTGTGATAACTACCGATGGATCAATTAGCGATATTCCACGGGAGGAATATGAGGAGGCTGAAGAGCGGGTAATAGGGGAATTGCAAGCAATAGATAAGCCGTTTGTAGTCTTACTGAATTCGACAAATCCGGGCAGCGAGGAAACAGCCCAATTGGCACAGGATCTAACCAGTAAATATAATACGCCGGTAATGCCGATAAACTGCCTTGAACTAACGGAAGATGATATTAAGTCCGTCTTGCAGAAGATGTTGTTTGAATTCCCCGTTAAGGAAATCAACGTTAAGGCGCCAAGATGGATCACCACCCTTGAAAAAGGGCATTGGCTAAAGACGCAAATTTTCGATGCGCTCAAGCTATCGGCACAAGATGTCAATCGCATTAGGGAGATTCGCAATATTGCTAGCGATGTAAATGAATGCGAACATGTAGTAAAATGCGAGATTGAGCGAATTGACTTAGGGAAAGGCAGCGCCAATATATGTATCGAAACAAAGGCGGAACTTTTCTATAAGATTCTTGGTGAAACTACTGGACTTGAGCTATCTGATGAAAGCGATTTAATGCCGTGTATGATTGAGCTTGCAAATATTAAACGTGAATATGAGAAGATTCAGAGCGCATTGGAGGAGGTAAATGCCACAGGTTATGGAATTGTAATGCCGTCAATGGAAGAACTCAGCCTGGAAGAACCGGAAATCGTAAAACAGGGCGGCAAATACGGAGTTCGTCTAAAAGCATCAGCACCATCAATTCATATGCTTAAAGCCGATATTACAACGGAAGTAAATCCGATAGTCGGATCGGAAAGACAATCGGAAGAACTTGTAATCTATCTTCTCAAGGAATTCGAGGAAAATCCCAAAAAGATATGGGAATCAAATATCTTTGGCAAGTCATTGCATGAACTTGTTAATGAGGGTCTACATAATAAGCTATATAGAATGCCTACCGATGCTAGACTCAAATTGCAAGAAACAATTGAGCGGATAATAAATGAGGGTTGCGGCGGATTAATATGCATAATCTTATAAAATCCTAATACGATAAAAGCCATCACTATAATAGTGATGGCTTTTATTAAATTAAGATAAGAACAATCGTCAAATTACAAATTCTTTATGAGCGAGATAACCAATAAGAAGCTAATAGGTGAGGAAAAATTGGCGTCCGTGACAGTATGACTATGGGGCAAAGTGTGGTATACTATATACAAAAAGTTTAAGCGGAGGAAAAATGATTACATTATCTAATTTAAGACTAAGTTTCGGCGGGACAACATTATTTTCAAAGGTGAATCTTAAATTCACACCTGGCAATTGCTATGGTATAATCGGTGCGAATGGAGCAGGCAAATCAACCTTGTTAAAAATACTATCCGGCGAACTTGAATCAACGTCAGGGGATGTCATTATTCCCGAAAATACTAGGAGGTCGGTATTGAAACAGGACCATTTTGCATATGATGAATACACGGTTGTAGATACGATTATTATGGGCAATGCTCGCCTATATGAGGTAATGAAGTTGAAGGACGAGCTATATGCTAAAGAGGATTTCACAGATGAGGACGGCATATTAGCATCGGAGCTTGAGGCAGAATTTGCTGAAATGAACGGCTGGGAATCCGAAACTGAAGCATCTAGATTAATCCAAGGGCTAGGACTAGATATTGACTTATTATATGCAGGGATGAACACCCTGAGCGGAAGTCAAAAGGTGAAAGTCCTGCTTGCACAAGCATTGTTTGGACAGCCCGATATAATTCTTCTTGATGAGCCAACGAACAACATTGATGTTGATTCGATAACATGGCTTGAGGAATTCCTATTCGATTATGATGGTACAGTAATAGTCGTATCCCATGATAGGCATTTTCTCAATACTGTATGCACGCATATCGTCGACATCGATTTTGGTAAGATAAGCATTTATGTAGGTAACTATGAATTTTGGTATGAATCAAGCCAATTAATGCAGCGAATCCAAAAAGAGCAGAATAAAAAGATAGAGGAAAAGGCAAAAGAATTGCAGAACTTTATCGCTAGGTTTTCAGCGAATAAGTCTAAATCAAGGCAAGCTACATCGAGGAAAAAGCTACTTGAAAAGCTAACGATAGAAGATATGCCAGCATCTTCACGCAGGTATCCTTATTTAGGGTTTAGCATGGATAGGGAGCCGGGTAAAGAAATTCTAACTGTTGATGGGATTTCTAAAACAGTTGACGGGGTAAAGGTGCTAAGCAATGTTTCTTTCAGACTTAATAAGGGCGATAAAGTTGCTTTCATCGGCGATAATGAAAATGCAGCGACTACATTATTTAAGATTTTGATGGGCGAATTAGACGCAGATGAAGGCGAATTTAAATGGGGAGTCAGCACTTCACAATCGTTCTTCCCTAAAGACAATTCGAGCTATTTTGAGAATTGTGATCTTAACATTCTTGACTGGTTAAAGCAGTATTCCGAGGACGAAACGGAAACATATCTTAGGGGCTTTTTGGGCAGAATGCTCTTCTCAGGTGATGATGTTCTTAAACCGGTGAAAGTTCTCTCAGGTGGGGAAAAGGTTAGATGCATGCTATCAAGAATGATGATGTACGGTGCGAATTGCCTTGTGCTTGACCAACCGACAAACCACCTTGATCTTGAGTCGATCTCCGCAGTTAACGATGGTTTAATTGATTTTAAGGGCATCGTGTTGTTTTCGTCGCACGATCACCAATTTATCCAAACAATAGCTAATAGGATAATAGAACTAACTGAAGATGGGATAATTGATAGAGCGATGACGTATGAGGAGTATATCGAATATAGAAAAGCAGCTGCAAATTAGCAGCTGCTGGGGATTTACTTAAATACTTTTAGTCGCTCATTTATGGGGAGGAATTCCTTTTCCCCTGCTGGAGCGGTCGGATTCCCGAACGGCATTTGCGAAATAAGTGACCAATTATCGGGGATATTCCATTCTTCTTTCACCTTTGAATCTATTAGCGGATTATAATGCTGGAGGCTTGCGCCCAGTCCTTCAGCCTCAATAGCTGTCCATATGACAAATTGGAGCATACCCGACGATTGGAGCGAATAAACGGGGAAAGCATCTTTATATAACGGGAATTTTTCTACTAAACTTTGCACAACGGCACTATCTTCAAAGAATAGGATAGTCCCATATCCAGCGGCAAAGCCGTCTAGCTTCTGCTGTGTAGTGGGGAAGCTCTCAGCTGGAACAACATCTTTCAATACTTCTGAAACTATCTGCCATAACCTATCGTGATTTTCACCAAAAAGGACTACCGCACGCCCCGACTGCGAATTATATGCCGACGGCGTATGCAAAAGTGCTTCCTCTACAATTTCGACAATACGTTCCTCCGATACAATTTTCTTTTTATCAATTGCATAGATTGAGCGGCGGTTTTTAAGGGCATCATAAAAGTCCATATTAACATCCTCCTATATAATAACTTTTTCGATTACAGTATTTAATATGCTGACTGGAGTTACTGCGTATGAATTTTATGCAAATTCATATTAACATCCTCCTATATAATAAACTTTTTCGATTACAGTATTCAATATGTTGATTGGAGTTACTGCATATGAACTTTATGCAAGTCCATATTAACATCCTCCTATATAATAACTTTTTCGATTACAGTATTCAATATGTTGATTGGAGCTACTGCATATGAATTTTATGCAAATTCATATTAACATCCTCCTATATAATAAGCTTTTTTATTTATGATATTTAATATGCTGGTTGGAGTTACTGCATATGAATTTTATGCAAATTCATATTACTCTTCCCATGCTTTATAGTATAATTTTATTATACAACAAAAGCTATTCTTAGTAATGGTAAATATATGAATAAACAAGGAGCAAGATATGTGTAAGATGAATTTCTATCAAAAAGTATATGCGGTTGTAAAACAAATTCCAATAGGGAAGGTCGCAACATACGGGCAAGTTGCGGCACTTTGCGGTTCTCCGAAAGCGGCTCGTGCCGTTGGATATGCTTTGCATGTAAATCCGCAGCCCGGGATAATTCCTTGCCATCGTATTGTTAATAGAGAGGGTAGACTTGCTAAATCGTTCGCATTCGGCGGGATAGATAGGCAAAAAGAATTGCTTGAAAAAGAGGGCGTTTTGGTCGATGTCGATACCGTCGATTTAAAAGTTTATTTATGGGATTCTAGCAATTTCATATTAGAGTAAAATGAGAATAGGATGAGAGCTTTATACTCCCATCCTATTCTCATAATGTGCTATATATCATAATGTTTTAGAAGAATCAATACTTGAATCAATACTTGAATCAATACTTGAATCAATACTTGATAGAAGTGATATTCCCACTATCGACTCTACACACGGCACAGCACGTGGAACTATGCAAGGATCGTGCCTGCCCTTAATTTCTATCGTAGCATTTTCAGCCTTTTGATAATCTATTGTCCGTTGCGGTCTAGCTATTGACGGTGTCGGTTTGAATGCGACATTCATCATAATGGGCATTCCTGATGAGATGCCCCCTAGAATACCCCCATGATGGTTTGTTCTTGTCTTGACCGTATCTTCTTCTATGTAGAATTCATCGTTATTTTCGCTGCCCGTCATGCGAGTTGAATCGAATCCAGCGCCGAATTCAATTCCCTTAACGGCAGGAATTGCAAACATTGCCGATGCTATGATGTTCTCAAGTCCCGCAAACATCGGTGATCCGATACCAGCTGGAACGCCAATTGCGCAGCATTCGACAATGCCGCCCACCGAATCAAGGTTATTTCTTGCATTCAGGATTACGGATTTCATATCATCGATTATCCCCTTATTAATTACTGGGAAATCCCTATTATGAATTGCCTTTATATCATCGTAGGAAATGCTAACAGGATTGAAGCAATCGTCATGAACGTCATGAATTGATTTTATATGGGCGCCGATATAAATGCCACGATTAGCTAGGATTTGCGTGCAGATTGCACCAGAGAAACACAGCGGCGCAGTTAATCTACCCGAGAAATGCCCGCCGCCCTTAATATCGTTGAACCCGTTATAGCGAACATATGCGGTATAATCCGCATGAGCAGGACGAGCCAAATGAGATATGTTCTTGTAGTCGCCGCTCTTAGTGTCCGTATTGCGAATAATTGCAGCGAGAGGCGCTCCAGTCGTAACTCCGTCTAACATACCCGATAAAACTTCCGGTATATCTTTTTCATGGCGGTATGTTGATGTTCCGTCACTCTTTGGCGCACGTCTTTTCATGAAGTGCGATACTTCTTGCATATTTATTTTTTCGCCAGCAGGGAGCCCATCTATTACAACCCCGATACCGGCGCCATGCGATTCACCGAATATTGATACATTTATATTTCCTTTGAAAATTGACGACATGGTTTAAACTCCTTTGTATTTTTGAGTACATCTTAATTCAAGGCGAAAACTCCACCTAGCATTTTGATATGTTCAAAGAAGTGAGGATATGATTTCTCCACACATTCAGCGCCGTTAATGGTTAGTTCGTTTTCGCATTTTGTCGATGCTATTGTCATTGCCATGGCAATTCTATGGTCGTTATAGCTATCGACAACGCCGCCCTTGAATGATTTCACACCCTCTATAATCAGGCTATCCTCAGTGGAAGTAACTTTCCCCCCAATGGCATTAATGCAAACTTCCATTGCTTCTAGCCGATCACATTCTTTAATGCGCAGTCGGGCGGCATTAGTTATTGTAGATTTACCATCACAAAAGCTAGCCAGCACGGATAGAATCGGCACAAGGTCTGGAATTTCCCCCACATCGACATTGAACGGTGATAAAGAGCCGTCGCTCCTCTTAATAGAATTGATTATTTCGATAATTTTCCTATCACCTTGCAGGCTATCTTTATCAAGACCATCGCACCGAACATCACTGCCGAGCGCATTCGCCACAAGGAAGAATGCGGCCTGCGAATAGTCGCCCTCTACTTCGAACCTATCCAGTGAATACATTTGATTACCCTTAATTAAGTACTTATCTTCAAATTCTGTTACCAGTACCCCGTATTTTTTCATGCAGTCGATCGTCATATCTATATATGGTCTTGATTGCAATGGCGATGTAAGATTAATTTGCGAATTGCCGTCAAGCAATGGAAGAGAAAATAGCAGCCCCGAGATAAATTGCGAGCTAATATCACCCTCCAACTCATATGTTCCCGCTTTCAACTTCCCGTTAATGGCAAAGGGCATTGTGCCATTATAGGCAATTGCGATATTTTTTTTCGGCAGCTCACGTAAAAATGGGGTTATAGGGCGCTCCGGCAATTTCCCTCCCCCGAAGAAAGTCGTAGCAACGCCGAGAGCGGCGGCAATCGGTATGACGAATCTTAATGTCGATCCGGATTCGTTACAATCAATACTAGCGACGGACGGCGGTATTGTGATGCCGCTAACATGAACTTTATTCTCCATGACTTTAAAATTGGCACCTAATTCCGTCATTGCGCCGATAGTCGCCTTAATATCTTCTGAAAAAATAATGTTTTCTACGATGCTTTCGCCCTCACTTAAAGATGCGCAAATTAATGCACGGTGCGACATGCTTTTAGATGGCGGTATCGTTATACTTCCTTTTAGCTTGGTCGGGGATAGCCTAACATTCAAATTGATAATCTCCCTTCAAGAACTTATAGAACTCTTCAATTGTGAGCGGTAAAATAGTCGATTTTCCAATACTTTCACAGTATACGATATTAATCTTGTCGTTATCTCTTTTTTTATCGCTCATGCATAATTTAGCCAACGCATCAATGTTAATTTCGGTCGACGTCGGCAGGGAATATCGATCAAGGCAGGCGATTAGCCTATCAACAACACCATTATCGCACATACCATATTTCTCTGCTAGTTTCGTGAATTCGCACATTCCAATTGCGACGGCACGACCGTGGGTAATGCCCCGATAATTATAGTATTTTTCTATCGCATGACCGAGTGTATGACCAAAATTGAGTTTCATTCGCTCACCTTTATCAAGCTCATCTAGCTCAACTATATCCCGTTTAATAGATATGCATTCAAATATCACCTCATTCAGAATTGAGCCGATATTTTCTTCATGCATTTTATCAAAAAGCTCCTCACTCTCTATCATACCATATTTAACCGCCTCTGCCACGCCGTCGGCAAAAATTTCTTCCGATAGTGTGGATAGAGTTGACGTGTCGCAAATAACACATAGCGGTTGATAGAATGCACCGACAAGGTTTTTACCCTCATCAATGTTCACTCCTGTCTTGCCCCCAACGGAGGAATCTATCTGCGCTAGAAAAGTGGTGGGAATTTGCACAAAGCCAAGCCCCCTGAGATAGGTTGCGGCGACATATCCAGTAATATCACCGACAACTCCACCACCTAGAGCGATAAGAATATCGCTCCTCGTGATGCCGTTTTGGGAGAGAAAGTTATAAATCTTAATCAATGTTTCATGACTTTTGCTTTCCTCACCATTAGGAAAAACGAACTTTATAACATCGAATCCATTTTCCTTTAAAGAAGATTCGACAGTTGAGCAGTAGAGCCCATCGACAATATCGTCGGTTATTATAGCGACTCTATTCGAGGAAGAATTCTTCCGTATTAATTCACCGCTCATCGGCAGGATATTCGAATCAATATATATGTCGTATGAAGTGCTTGCGCAGACAGAGATTATCTCCATTTTACTCATTTCCTTTCAGAGTGGCTAGCCAATTTGCCTGTTCATGAATTTAGATATATCTTTGATTTTTACCATGCAATCATCGAATTGATCCGGAGTGAGCGATTGCGCACCATCGGATAGAGCATTCTTAGGATCGTTATGCACTTCGATAATGAGAGCATCAGCGCCGCAAGCAATTGATGCTAACGACAATGGCTCAACCAGTGAGGCGATTCCGGCTGCATGGCTTGGATCTACAACTATCGGTAGATGTGAAAGCGATTTGAGCAGGGGAACAGCGGAAATATCAAGCGTATTCCTCGTCATTGTTTCAAATGTCCTAATGCCTCTTTCACACAGGATTACATTCGAATTACCGCCCGCCATGATGTATTCAGCACTCATCAACAGCTCCTCAATTGTGTTCGCGAGCCCTCTTTTTAGCAAAATGGGCTTCTCTGAGCGACCAAGTTCTTTTAACAATTCGAAGTTCTGCATATTACGGGCGCCAACTTGAATAACATCAACATCGCTGAACAAGTCAATATGTGATAAATCCATAATTTCAGTCACTATCGCTAATCCAGTTTCCTTCTTTGCCGTTAATAAAAGTTCGATACCATCAGCACGCAGCCCTTGGAAAGCATATGGTGATGTGCGTGGCTTGAATGCACCTCCACGTAGGAAAGTTGCGCCTGCCGCCTTGACTCTCTTGGCGGTTTCAACAATTTGTTCTTCACTCTCTACCGAGCATGGTCCAGCAATAATATTGAGATTGCCGGATCCTATCTTTGTACCGTCAACATCAATAACCGTGTCGTCTGGGTGGAATTTGCGGTTAGAATTTTTGTACGGCTCCTGCACACGTTGAACTTTCTCAACGATGCCCCGTGCATTAATAACGTCCATGTCGATTTGTGATGTGTCGCCAATGATACCAAGAATAGTTTTCTGTGAACCTGTAATCATGCTGACTTTAACACCATATCCGTCGAACCACGTCAAAAGGTCATTCAATGCTTCTGTCGATGCGTCTTGCTTTAATACTACTATCATTATTATCCCTCCATAAAAAAATATAGTCCGTAGCTCTTGTTGCCAAAAGCTACGGACTAGTATATAAAAGCTATATTTAGCCTTTAATTCTGCAATCGTAGTTTTATCGCGGCAACAAATTTCTTTACATACCAAAAATACTCGGAGCTAAAATAAAAGCCCAAGCCGTAAAAATATGTAAAGTTTGTTTTCGCTAATAAAACGTTCATCGTTAAATACCTCGTTTGGTTGAATTTAACTAAAACTATACTTTAAAATTTCTACATTGTCAAGCACAAAAGTTATATTTGTAAAAAATAGACTACTAATCTTGCTTTTTTAGCAGATATTATATATAGTTTTACTAAAACATTAATAAAAATTATGTGAGGAAAATGTGGTAATTTTATTTTTGTTATGGTATAATATAGTTTAATTGATAGAACCTAATCAGATAAGATACCTATCAATAAAGGAGTTTTAGAATGAGCATTAATAGAGTGAAGATAGCCAATAGTGTGTATTTTAGCGGTATTACTGATGAACGTTATAAGACAAATAGGATTTCCATCAATCTTATTATGCCGCTCGATAAAGAAACAGCATCGGCGAATGCAATTGTGCCGAGTATTTTAACCAGGGGGAATAAATCCTATCCCGATTTCATGAAACTTACAAAGAAGCTCCATTCACTATATGGAGCCGTATTATCGAAT
>CALLQQ010000053.1 GCA_938014915.1 uncultured Clostridia bacterium | reverse complement strand
ATGTAAAGTTGACAGGACACTCAATCGAGTGTAGAATAAATGCAGAAAATCCGAAGTTCAACTTCCGTCCTGCGCCGGGTAAAATTGAGGCGCTCCACCTTCCGGGGGGGCCGGGAGTGAGGATTGATAGTGCGGTATATCAGGGATATGTAATAACTCCGCATTATGATTCTATGATAGCAAAATTAATCGTATATGCCCCGACAAGAGCAGAGGCAATTATGAAAATGAAATGGGCACTTGCTGAATTCTTAGTTGATGGTATTGATACTAATATCGATTTCCAACTAAATATTATCAAGGACCCTTGCTTTGAATCGGGTGAATATGATATAGGATTTTTAGGTCGCAATGATTTCACAGGCAAATAATGCGACTGTCCGTACATAGGCGGTTAAATGGCAGAACAAAGGAGGAAGGCCGATGTTAGAGGATTTATTTAAGATAGTAAAGACAAGACTTAATGATGATGATGTAAAAGTTGATAATAAAGTAGATATTGAAATCCCCGAAGGACTGCTATTCAAATGCCCGCGTTGCAGTTATGTTCTTTTTGTCGAGGAATTTGATAAATATAATAGAGTATGCCCCGAATGTAATTATCATTCAAGACTAACAGCTAAAGAAAGACTTGATATAACTATTGACAAGGGCAGCTTTATTGAATATGATAAGAACATGACTAGCAAGAATCCAATTGATTTCCCCGGTTATGATAAAAAAATAGCCTCTTTAATGAAAGATACAGGTCTGAATGATGCAATTATAACAGGAGAATGCACAATAAGAGGATACAGGACTGTTATTGCAATTATGGATTCACGCTTTATGATGGCATCTATGGGCAGTGTCGTTGGCGAGAAGATTACACGAGCATTTGAACAGGCGACAGAAAAAGGACTACCCGTGGTAATTTTTGCGGCATCTGGTGGTGCGAGAATGCAGGAGGGAATTGTATCCCTGATGCAAATGGCTAAAACATCGGGAGCGGTCGCAAAGCATAGCGAGGCTGGACTGCTATATATACCCGTATTGACCGATCCGACAACTGGCGGAGTGACGGCGTCATTTGCTTCTTTAGGTGATATAATTCTAGCAGAACCAAAGGTGCTAATCGGATTCGCAGGTAGACGCGTTATAGAGGGCACGATTAGAGAAAAATTGCCCGATGATTTCCAAACGGCTGAATTCATGTTGGAGAACGGTTTTATAGATAGCATTATAGAACGCAAGAAAATGCGCAGGGCATTAGCGTCACTGTTAAAGCTGCATTTAGCACCTAATGAAAGGGTGGTAAAAAGATGAATGAATTAACAGCATGGGAACGACTGGAGATAATTCGTCACAAGAACCGCCCGACAGTGAGGGATTATATCCCTTTAATATTCGATGTTTTTGTTGAAATGCACGGTGATAGATATTATGGCGATGATAATGCCATAATGGGCGGAATTGCTACACTATCGGGAATGCCCGTTACGGTACTTGCTCAAGTTAAGGGCAGGAATTTCAACGAAAATAGGAAGGCGAATTTCGCCATGCCCCATCCAGAAGGGTATCGCAAAGCATTAAGACTAGCAAAGCAGGCGGAAAAGTTCAAAAGACCTGTAATTTGCTTCATAGATACACCGGGCGCATTCTGCGGTATAGAGGCGGAGGAACGAGGACAGGGCGAAGCAATTGCAAAAAATTTATTTGAATTTATGCAACTAAGAACACCGATAATTTCCGCCGTACTTGGTGAAGGTGGCAGCGGCGGAGCATTAGCACTTGGCGTGTGCGACGAATTAGCAATGCTTGAAAATGCACTCTATTCCGTTATATCGCCACGAGGATTCGCAAGTATTCTATGGAAAGATGCCTCCCGTGAAAAAGAGGCAAGCCAAATTATGCGGATAACGGCAGAGGATTTGCTCAAACTAGAGGTCGCAGAGAAGATAATTCCCGAATCCGTTGGCGGCGCTCACACCAATCCCCAATTCGTGGCGGAAAATATAACCGAATATTTGCTTGATGCGACGCAAAGAATTGGAACAAAAGATATTGATTTAATGCTGAGCAACCGTTATAATAAGTTCAGGAAAATAGGGGAGTATCAGGAGTAGGAGAATATTACCAGATTATATTGGCGGTAATCGCCTTATAATAAATCAAAAGCATAATTGACAGGAGGTAAGTGAAATGATTTTTGAAAAAGTGAGAGCTATCATTGTTGATCAGCTTGATGCTGATGAGGATAAGGTAACAATGAACACACAAATTGTCGATGATTTAGGTGCTGATTCGCTTGATATGGTCGATCTAGTTATGTCGATCGAAGAAGAATTCGACCTAGAAATTCCAGATGACGAAGTTGAAAATGTTAAGACTGTCGGCGATGTTGTGAAGTATATCGAAGAGAATGCTTAAACCTATAATGAAATTAATAAAAACTATGCTCCCCTCTACATAAAGATGGGAGCAGTTTTTTTACTGTAATAAAAGACTTGCAAATATATCGGAATTTAGCTATAATTGAATGGAAACCAATCAATAAATGTACAGGAGATGTGAATGATGGCTGCAGGGAAGAAAATGGTGGAGGAAATCACCTCTAGAGGTGATGATTTTGCTAAGTGGTACACCGATATAGTGAAGAAAGCTGACTTAATTGACTATTCAAGTGTTAAGGGGAGTATGATTATTCGCCCGTATGGATATGCAATTTGGGAGAATATCCAGTCAACTCTTGATAAAATGTTCAAGGATACAGGTCACGAAAATATATATATGCCCTTATTTATTCCAGAGAGTCTGCTCAACAAAGAAAAAGATCATGTTGAGGGATTCGCACCAGAAGTTGCATGGGTGACGCATGGCGGATCGGAGAAATTGAATGAGCGGCTATGCGTTCGACCAACTTCCGAAACGTTATTCTGCGAGCATTATGCTAGAATTATCGAGTCCTATCGGGATTTACCAAAATTATATAATCAGTGGTGTAATGTTGTGCGCTGGGAGAAAGAAACACGTCCGTTCCTGCGTTCTAGGGAATTCCTATGGCAGGAGGGGCACACAGTACACGAAACGGAAAAAGAGGCATGGGAAGAAACAGAAAGAATGCTTGATGTTTATGCTGAATTCTGCGAAAATGTTCTAGCGATGCCCGTAATCAAGGGGCGCAAAACCGAGAAAGAGAAATTCGCAGGAGCAGTTGCGACATATACAATTGAGGCTATGATGCATGACGGTAAAGCACTCCAGAGTGCGACGTCGCATTATTTTGGCGACGATTTTGCCAAGGCATTCGACATCACTTATACGGGCAGGGATAATAAACTAGCCCATCCGTTCCAAACATCGTGGGGATGCACAACACGCTTAATCGGGGCGATTATCATGACGCATGGCGACGATAACGGACTTATGCTACCACCGAAAATTGCACCGACGCAACTAACGATAATACCAATTGCCCAGCATAAAGAGGGCGTAATAGATAAGGCGAATGAAATTTTCGATGCGTTGAAAGAAAAATTCAGGGTTAAGATTGATACCACGGACAATTCTCCGGGGTGGAAATTCGCCGAATGTGAGATGAAGGGGATACCGCTCCGCCTAGAGATCGGCCCTAAAGACATTGAAAAGAATCAATGTGTGATTGTCCGCCGTGATACGCGGGAGAAATTCTTTGTCGGCATGGATGAACTTGAAGAAAATATTGCGAAGATACTTGATGATATGCAAAAAGATTTATTCAGCAGGGCGCTCGAAAATCGTGAGCAGCACACATATACTAGCACGAATTTAGACGATATAATAGAGATTGCTCAAACTAAGCCCGGATTTATCAAAGCAATGTGGTGCGGCGATGAAAAGTGCGAAGAAGAACTAAAGGAAAAGGCAGGACTGTCGTCACGTTGTATGCCATTTGAACAGGAGAAAATTGCCGATAAATGCGTATGTTGCGGCGGCGATGCCGATAAGATGGTTATATGGGGCAAATCTTATTAGAGAAAATTATTTTGTAAAAAGAGATGGCGTCTATGTCATCTTTTTTTACTAGAAAGCGGATTTAATGGGGTGGACAGGGTGGTTTGCAAGATATACACGCTTGTATTTGTTCATTTTACACTATAAACAATAGAAAAGATTAGGGCATATATGGTTGAAATACCATGAAACAATATGTTATAATAGAAACAATAAGGTTATATGGAGGCGAGTTTATGCAAAGTGGGGGCTTTTTTAAGACGGCTGCATTTGGCGGTTTCGAGAAAAAGGATGTATTAAATTATATCGATGAGATCCATAAAAAGATGTTAAAACTAGAGAGTGAGGCCGAGGAAAATGCTTCACAATTCGATGAGCTAATTGAGAAAATTGCTGCTACGGAAAAAGATAGAGATGAAAAGGTCGCTGAATTGACCGATCAGTTAAATCAGGGG
>CALLQQ010000052.1 GCA_938014915.1 uncultured Clostridia bacterium | reverse complement strand
CCACTTGTCATTTTACTGCGTATGGAGATACAGCAAATGCAAGAACTACTATTGTGTCTGGAACCGAACAGTATGTATCATTTGCAGTTACAAGGTACAACTTTAAATACGCTCGTTATGAAACTACAGATATTTATAATGGCGTACAGTCTGGTGGAAGAGGTCGAACTGTACAAATTTCACGAAGTAGGAACGACAATGAATACGGATACAGACACTCTGCAGCTGGCTTTGCAAGCGCCGACCCCAGAAGTCCAGTAATTGATGTATTTAGGTATTTTGCTGATCAGAGAAAATAACGGTGTAACTCTTCCATTAGTGTGAATTAGTTTTTATTATTAGAAAATATTATAACCGAACTAAAGAGGTGACAACCATGATTTATTTAATAAAAAATATACGGCAGTTCATGACAGAGCATCGTTTTTTCTTCTTTCTATTTGTTCTATGTCAAGTGGTGTCAGTTATTGTACTGCTTTTCTCATATGGTATATTTCAGAACTTTAATATAGTCAAAAAAGAAGCTATCGTTATGGAACAATCGGTCTCAATTTCTTTTGATAAGAATGGTGAAGAGAAACTCGGCAAAATAAAACAAGCAATAGCAAATATATCAAAAAATTATCTAAAGGAGACATCTTTTTTCTTTATAAGTATTTTCAATCAAGAAAAGAACATCATGATACATACGAAATATAATGATGAATTTATATGGGAACCTGAGGTTGCATATAATGTTGAGGAACAACTTGAGTCTGGCAGAGTCTTTACCGAGAGTGAATATAGGAATGGCGATAAGGTTGTAATCGTATCCAAAAACCTTGCTACTTCGGACACTATTGAAATATTAGGTGAAGAATAGGAAATAATGTGAGGCAATGACGAGGACAAAGTGCCTGATGATTTGATCGATATCTCATATTATGCACCGATTGATAACTTGGAGGCTTGGCTTGTTGTACTAGATTATGACAAACTCCCATCTAGGGCGCATTATCTCCATGTGAAAGATGCCTTCGAAAGTGTGTTCGGCGATAGGGTCACCTTCCCCGAATTTGAAACAGCCGATGTGGAGGAGCGCTATTACTATAATACGGTCATGATTATTTCGGTTGTTGTTGCTTTACTCTGCGCTATAAACTTCTCCGTACTGTACAAATACATATTAACAAAAAGACGAAAAACACTCGCCATATTTAGAATGAGTGGTTGCACAACTAGAAATGCACGACGACTATATATTGCCGAAATAATGGTAATATCCATTCCACTCTTCGCACTGTGCACTATATTATACGATAAGTTAATGTTGCCCCGCCTTGGCAAGATATTTGAATATCTTGTGCCAGCATATTCATCTGTTGTCTATCTAACCTTATTTGCAATTTATACTTTTATAATCTACATTGTTCTGAATACAATGATATCTAGGTATATTAGTAGAACGCCGGTCAATTTGTTGAAAGCAGGTGAAAAATAATGATTTTCCGATTAGGGGTTAAGGAGTTTATACGTAATATCGGGCTTAATCTTCTTATAATATTACAACTAGCAGCGACACTTGCGCTATCCATCTTTCTAACATCAACTATTGAATATCGCTTGGCGCATTACCTACCATTTAAAGAAGAACTAAGTTCAAAAGGACTATATGTGCTTTATAGAGGTTTTGATTATGATCATAAGCCAATAGACGATAAAAATAAAATAATAAGTGAACTTGAAAAGATAAAAGAAATCACCGCTACATATACTGCACCTATTATTGATAAGCATAGCAATTCAGATGATGATATAATCTACGATATTACTGCATACGATGAGAAAATTTTCACTTCGTTTAAGCCAAGATTGAAATCGGGAAAATGGCTGGATAAAAGAGAAGACGGCGATTATCTTCCTGCCGTTATTTCTCACAATTGGTCGGGTATCAAGACGGGCGATATATTGGCTCTTACTGGATATAACGATAAAAGTGAAGAAGTAGATGTTAAGGTAAAGATTATCGGTACATTGCGTGATGGCGCAAAAGTCTTTTCAAGAAATAGTCATGATGCCTATGATAATTATCTTGATTTATATATGAATTATAACTACGAACAGGAATTAAGGACTACTTTATTTGTTGCAGTTGACGATATGGAAAAGTTCGATTTGTCATATATCATTTCCGGAAAAGGGTTCATCACATTCGATGATGATATCACCGACGAACAATCAAGGAGTAATATGAATAAGGTTGATGAATATTGCTCAGCTTATCCTTTAGATGAAGTAAACGCAAGAAGCATTAGCCATATTACATATCAGCTCTATCTTTTGCTCCCGATTATAATCGGTGTCTTGATGCTTGTTATCGTTAGCACGCTGAGTATCAGCGCAATCAATACAAGTAAACAGATGCGTAATTACGCCATCTACTATATGTGCGGCAGTCAGTGGAGTTCCACCAGTTTAATAAGTCTTGTGAATTATCTAATAGTGGCTGGATTCTCATTTGTATTATCTTGGACCGTAATTGTGGGATTATCTTTACTTGGAATGTTAGAAAAAACATCGCTGCGATTTAGCATATTCCCGATACTTGCGTGCCTCGTGATAATAATAATTGGGCTTGTTACTTCAGTATTGACACCGCATTTGATAATAAGAAAAACGACACCAAGAGAAATTATCAGTACAAACGATTAGGAGTGAAGACAATGATAAAAATTAAAGAGCTAGTTAAGATATATAATAAAGGTAGGGCAAACGAATTCGAAGCACTTAAGGGAGTTTCGCTTGAAATTGCCGATGGTGAGATGGTCGCCATCATGGGTAAATCCGGCGCTGGTAAGTCAACTTTACTCCATGTGCTTGCTTGTATAGATTCGTATGAGGGCGGCGAGTATTATTTAAATGATGTTCTCATCAAGGACTTGAGTGAAAAAAGACTTGCGCAAATACGCAATGAAAATATCGGTATGGTTATGCAGGATTTCGCACTTGTGGAGGATTTCACAGCTAGTGAAAATGTGATAATACCGCTCTCCTTTGCTAAAAATAAGGTTAAGGATAAAAAGCAGAAAGCCAATGCCGCCTTATCGCAAGTTGGCATTCCCGATCTCATTAACAAAGATGTCAACAAGCTATCCGGCGGGCAAAAGCAGCGTGTCGCCATAGCAAGGGCGATCGTGAATGAACCGAGCATGATTCTAGCCGATGAGCCGACGGGCGCACTTGATAGCAAGACATCCGACGAAATAATGGATCTATTTAAATCACTCAACGAAGATGGCAGGACGGTTATTATCGTAACGCACGATATAAATATCGCGCAGAAATGCGAAAGAATTATAGAAATTTCCGATGGTTTAATCGTGTAATTTGCAGAATTTGATGCACATTCTAGATTAATATTGCACGTATGTTAAGGAAGATTCCATAAAAATCATTAAATCTCTTGCGTTAACTTCAAATCCATGTTATAATGAAAAAAATGCGTAAATATGGGGGAATAGAAATGGGTATTTTCCAAATAATTAGCGGAATTCTGCTTATAATAACAAGTATAATAATTGTTGTTGTTGTGCTTTTGCAGGAGAGTAAGCAGCAAGATATGTCGACTATCACGGGCGGAGCAAGTGACTCGTATTTTAATAAAAATCCGGGAAGAACACTTGAGGCAACTCTGACTAAGATGACAAAATATGCAGCTATCGGCTTCTTTGTAGTGACATTAGCAGTTAACTTTTTCGCTCTATGGAAAAAATAAATAGGTAATATACTAACTTGCCCTGCGTTTTGTGATGGAACGCAGGGCATTCTTTTTAAAGGGAGTAGATTTATGAAAGACGTTTATAAAAAACGAATTAAACTGGCGATTTCACATTCAGGGCGCAGACCGCTATCTATAAAGGCGCTCGCCATAAGATGCAAAGTGAAAAAGCGATCGCAGAGAGCTTTTTTCGAAGCACTTGATGAACTTGTCCTACATGGGGAAGTTTCAAAGAGGGGTAATCGGTTCTCGGCTGGTCGTGATGATGTTTTTAAAGCGAAGATGGACAGCCTTAATAAGAAATTCGGCTTCGCGGTTAAGCTCGTCGATTCTGAGAGGGTTTTCATCCCGGGGAGGAGGCTCCTCGGCGCATTGAGGGGCGACACTGTTCTTATACGCCAAACAAATAAGAAATCACAGGAGGGATTAACTGAAGGTGAAATTATCAAAATCCTTGAATATGGACCGTCAACTTTCACGGGTGTTGTCACCATTAGAAAGAATGGTCTATTCGTCATGCCCGACGATTTATCGGATTTTGAAATTCCGCTTGCTAATGAGCAGAATGTTCCCGTCAGTGACGGCGATAAAGTACAATGCTTCGTAAATCAGCGTGGCAAAAGGCATAGTGAACATAGGGCAGAGATTGTCCGTGTATACGGAGAAGCGAATTCAGCGGCGACTTGTGCGGCGGCAATTCTTGATGAAGCAGGTATCCCCACTGATTTTTCAGATGCGGCAAAAGCTCAGGCTATTCAAATTGACCGTGCTGGCATAACTGATGAGGATTTAAAGGATAGATTAGATTTAAGAGAAGAAATCATCTTCACCATTGATGGCGAATTCGCCAAGGACCTTGATGATGCAATATCTATTGAGAAGAATGGTGATGGCTATAAATTAGGTGTGCATATTGCCGATATATCGCATTATGTTAAGAGAGGGACCGCAATTGATGAAGAAGCTTATGAGCGTGGTACTTCAATTTACTATGCGAATAAAGTTGTGCCAATGCTACCAAAGGAATTGTCGAATGGTATTTGCTCGCTCAATCCTGATGAAGATCGGCTCTGCTTTTCTGCGTTGATAGATCTCGGTAGTGATGGTAAGATAATTAGCTACAAATTCGAAAAGACGGTAATTCGCTCTAAAATCAAGGGCATTTATAGTGAGATAAATTCTATCTTAGATGGAAATGCAAGCGATGCAGTAAGGCAGAAATATTCCGACGTTCTTGAGAAAATTTCTTTAATGAACGAACTCGCCGATATTCTCCATAAGAATAAAAGAATGCGTGGTGCGCCACAACTAGATTCGGTGGAGGGGCAATTGACCATTGATGAAAATGACGTTCCGATAGATATTCGCCCATACGAAAGGGGCAAATCGGAGATAATCATAGAGGAATTAATGCTCACTGCCAATGAGGCGGCGGCGGAAATGGCAAAAAAGGCGAAGATACCTTTCATCTACCGTGTGCATGAGGATCCCGCTCCGGAGAAGCTTGCATCACTCAAAGAAACATTATCGAAAATCGGCATCCCTGCCAAGGGCATCGACGATAAGACGGCAGCTGGCGCCCTCGCCGATATTCTTGACATTACTCGGGATAGTCAATATAGTTCGCTAATAAGTATGCTCATTCTGCGTTCAATGGCGAAGGCGGTTTATAGCGATATTCCTAAGGGGCATTATGGGCTTGTGTTGAAGAATTATGCGCATTTCACAGCGCCGATTCGCCGCTATCCCGACCTTACCATTCACCGAATTATGAGTGATTATCTCACCGATAAAAACAAGGTTCGAATTTCAAATCGATATACTAAATTCGTCGGGGAGGCGGCGAACCATTCATCAGAGAGGGAATTGCTTTCTATGCAAATAGAGCGCAATTGTGAATCAAGCTACAAGGCTGAATTGATGGGCAAATTCATCGGTGAAGAATTCGATGGTGTAATTTCAGGTGTGACTGAACACGGGCTTTATGTGCAACTTGAGAATACAATTGAGGGGTTAATCACACTTAATTCGATGCCCGTCGGCGAATATTCCTATGATGTACCGATTGAATGTACGCATATCAATACTGGTAAAGTATATCGCATTGGTGATGCAATGCGTGTTAAAGTAACGAATGTAAATATCAATTTAGGGAGAATCGACTTTGGCATAGTGGATTAACCTCCCCTCCCCCCGTAACATATTCATAAGCATGCCCAATTTGCATATATATCAATATTACTTGATTTTAATTGTATACGGGGATATAATTATGACAATTAGTATTTTAAAAGGACGTATTGAAATGATAGATAATCTTATTAAATTTTTCGAAAATAACTGGGCACGATTAGCCGCATCCCTCATCATATTACTTATTGGTATATTAATATCAAAGTTGGTAATAAGGATAATGAGTAGAGGACTTGAAAAAAGTAGAGTAGACGCAACGGCACATGGATTTTTCAAATCACTCACTAATACGGTGCTATATATCTTCGTGCTTGTAATTGCATTGTCGGTGCTCGGTGTGCCGATGACTTCCATCATTGCTGTTATCGGTGCCGCAGGGCTAGCAATTGGATTAGCACTGCAAAATAGCTTATCAAATATTGCGGGCGGATTTATTATCTTATTCTCTAAACCATTTAAAGTCGGTGACTTCATAGAAACAAATGATATTTCCGGCTCGGTTGATTCCATTAATATCTTATATACTCGTCTGCTGACGCCGGACAAAAAGTCCGTATATGTGCCGAATGGGAATATCACAAGTGCAACGATAACCAACTATACTGATGAGCCAGTTCGCCGATTAGATATGATGTTTAAAGTTAGCTATGACTGCGATTATCGCAGGGCAATTTCTATTATAGAGCGTATTATTGATGACCATCCTCTAGCACTTGATGAGCCTGAACCATTTATTAGAATGGTCGATATGAATGAGGGTTTCCTTAAAATATCGGCTAGAGCATGGGTGAATTCGGGCGATTACTGGACACTCAATTTCGATATGCAGGAGCTTGTAAAAGATGCATTCGCTGATGCTGGAATTACCATTCCGTATAACAAACTAGATGTTAAGGTAGATGCCATTACAGGAACTGGAGCTGAAGCAGAATAAAACTTCCCCCTAATTCGCTATGACACCATCGTACAATGCGAATTAGGGGGATTTCTCTACCAATTTTTATAGCTCAACTTAAATACATCTTCATATAAATACCGGAAGCCCGTAACTGGACTTGGGAGTTGGATACCAGCATATAGCAGTATTGAAATAACAAGTCCCGTAACGAAAATAACTGAAAACACTAATGTGTCCTTCCAATTCTTTACCCTAACTAAATCGGGAATATCGCTTACTAAAATTAAAGCAAAGGAAAATAAAATTAGTGCTATCATGTTGCTTTGGCCTCCTTTAGCTTATCATCTATGCTATTTTTGCGAAATAGCATTACTATCACTGTTATAATTGGGAGGAGCATATCGAATGTTGAAGAGAAGAATGCCGCCGTACTTCCTCCCCAATACGCACTCTCAAAATAAGTCGGGTGAACGAACAGTGAGTATGCCGATATTATTGTGCCCAGAGCATATGTGATATACTTATACCCTTTTAAATTAAATATTTGCGTGATTGCCTTAACCGTTGCATAGAACATTATTGACGATTTAAATATCTGTAATGTAATCAGCATTGTCGCATATAGAATCTCCGACCTTGTTATAATATCGCCTACTTTAAGCAACTTTATTGTTTCATAGGTTTGCAATGTTAAGAACGATACGGCTTCGCCGAGCACCGCTATATCACGTAACACAACCATCATCAGTGTTAAAGCACCGAATAGCAGCCCCCATAACATCATCTTTTTGCCACTTTTCGGCTTGGTTAGATTCGGCATTAACATGAAGAAAACAAATATCTCACCAAAGGATATAGATGCGATTGAATGAGTTGATTGAATATAATCTTTTACGGATAGCGATAGCACGGGTAAGAAATTATCGAATCTCATTTCCCTCAATAGGAATACCGTGTTCAATGCCGTCACAACTGTTACCACTGCTACAACTATGAATCCATAGGAAGTCATTGCATGCACGCCCTTTCGAACGATATACGCACATACAAATACAAATGTTATTACAATAATTGCAAGCGGTGTTTCTGGCAATACGGCATGCGACACAAATGAGCATACATTCCTAATATTCAATGTTGTAAGTGATAGGAAGAAATATAAATACAGTAGTGAAATTATCTTCCCCAATATCTTCCCAAATACGGCATCATTAATCTCGATTATCGACATACCAGGGAATTTTTTTATCAGCACCCCGTATATTAAAATTACTAATACACTTATCACAAAAGCATTTATTATACATATCCATGTATCTTTCTGCGAAACTAATAAAGTGAATTTCGACAACAGTGATGATCCTTGAATAAATGCGACTATTGCGAATAAGAACTGCAGTGGTGGTATTTTATCTGTCTTCGTCATTGCTATTTCTCCCCCTGTTTTGCAAATTGTGATTTTACTAATCCACCTGGCTCCAATATGGCAACATCGGCTTTAATTTCTAGCTCAATCTCTTTAAAATGCTGTATCCAATCATCTTTATAGTTGTGCCACTGTTTATATTTATACTTCTCAACAAGCTCACCAAAACCATATATATCGGCTCCATAACGCTTAGTAATATCAAAGGTATTCTCTATCTCTCTTTTAATAAATTCCTCGGTATCTTTCTCGACTTTATCTATTACTTCAAGTGATTCTAGATCAATATCGTCCTGAACGCATCCAATAATCCCCTCAAGTTCTATTTCAATCTTAATTGTGATCTTCCCATCATCATTAATCTTAGGCATTGCTTTGGTATCTGAGCTTTTAATTTCAACCTCAACATATCCGCCATCGGTTCTAACATCCAATACTCCACCGTCAATTTTATTTGCCGCCCATTTAAAGCCCCGTGTTTCTAATTCATCTAACTCGCCGACCTTCTTATTATCTTTGAATATAGCTGTTCCCGATATTTCTACAATTTCGCCCTCATCGCTGTTTTTTATTCTTAGAATAGGCAGAACGGGTTCCTTCGAGTCGCTCGCCATAGAATTCACAAAATCTATTAGACGTATTGATACAGTCTGTGATGTGTTCGCCTGCATTTGAGCAAGACTTGCTATATCGAATGCTGGAATCTTTGTTATTTCAGGTTCAACATCTAATACATCGGATGCCTTGCCCTCTGCGGCAAAAACTAAAACACTCAACCTTGACTCATGGTCACGAACAAAGAAATCAAGATACTTCTCGCCACTTTCTTCAAGCAATTCATCGCCTAGTATGATTATTTGGTTGTGTGAAAAATATAATTTTCTGCTAACTTCATGAGTGAAGTCACGTATCACGGCGAATACATTTTTGCCGCTTCTTTTCACATTCCAGAATTGCTTTTCGTCGCC
>CALLQQ010000051.1 GCA_938014915.1 uncultured Clostridia bacterium | reverse complement strand
AACCTATGACCCCCTGCTTGTAAGGCAGGTGCTCTCCCAGCTGAGCTATGCTCCCAAATGTGCATCCCGATTGAGGATGCTTATTTATTATACATGATAATGTGCTCTTTGTCAACCGATATTATCGATTTTAGATAAATATTTATGACTTCGCCGATTTCAACAGTTTTTTTATCTCCTCCGATGTAAAACTGTATTTGTTGTCGCAGAAGTGGCATTCTACTTTAGTTGCATCTGGTTGTCGTGCCATATCCTCCAATTCCTCTGCACCAATACTGATGAGGGCCTTTTCCACACGATTCCTATCACAGTCACATTTATATGCAATATCCCAACTGTCTAGAACATTGGCCTCAATACCCTCAAGTGCTTTTAATGCTATTTCCTCCGGTGACATACCGCTATCAATCATCTGCGTTGCGGAGGGAATTGTTTCAATGTTCTTCTCAATTATATCTATATATGACTCATCAGCGAATGGGAGTAATTGCACTAAAAATCCACCCGCCGAGCGAACTGTTAAATCGGGGTTGACCAACACGCCCAAGCTGCATACTGTCGGGATTTGTTCGCTAACTGCATAATAACTAGTTATATCTTCTGCGATTTCGCCCGATACTATCGGCACCTGTCCTACATACGGTTCTTTTAATCCTAGGTCTTTTATTACAGTGAGCGCTCCATCGGTACCCACCGCTCCACCAACATCAAGTTTGCCTTTACTGCTCAGAGGAATTTCAACGACGCTATTGACTGCATAGCCTTTTACATTGCCCCTGCTATCACTAACTGCGGCAACTGTCCCCGTTGCGCCCTTTCCATTAATTCTTAACGTTAATGTATCTTTATCACCCTTAAGCAATGAACCCATCATTGACGCAGCCGTTAACATTCGCCCTAAAGCGGCTGTAACTACCGCCGATGTTTTGTGAATCTGCTCAGCCCTAGCGACAACATCGGTAGTGTCAATTCCAATTGCTAATATAGAACCATCGGTGGATAATGTCCTTACAATTCTACCCATCTAATTTCAACTCTCTTTCCTTGCTACATAAATAATTTTTTCACTACTTTCATGCACTGGCTCAAATGAATCTAAGTCATATCTATATTCTACAGTAAATCCAGCACTTTTAAGCATTCTATCAAGCATTTCCTGCGAATATGCTCTTTCTTTAAAATTTTCCTCATGACGATAGTAGTACCCGTCTATATGTTCAAATATGTCAAGATTAATTTCCACTGAGGAATCTTCTTCATTAAAGCTATTATTCCACACACAATATACTTCATCATAGTCTTGTACGAATGTGTTATTGCCGAGTATTTGCCGATGTTTATAAATCGTATTCACATCGAAAATCAATAAGCCGTCAGGATTCGTAAACATATTTATTCTTTTAAAAATATCTGCCAAATCCCTTTCATCAACAATGTGATTGAATCCGTCTAAGGCACAAATTGTTATGTCGACACCGCCGAATAAATCAAGTTTGCGCATATCTTGGCATAGGTAGATGATGTTGCTATCTTCACTTTTTTTAGACGTTGCAACAGTCAGCATATTCGGCGATGAATCTACGCCGATTACATCATATCCTAGCTTTTCCATTTCAATGCTCATACTACCTGTACCGCAGGCTAAATCAAGCAATATACCCCCTGTTTTCCCGCTATGACGCTTAATTAATGCATCAAAGTATGCGGCACGTTCATTATAAGGTATATTGCTTGTTAAAATGTCATAAAACCGTGCGAATTCAAAGTAGCCGCTCATTTATCCTTGAGCCTCTCAAAAACAATCTTATACCCGTCACTACCATAATTAAGAGTGCGATTTACCCTGCTAATAGTGGCCGTGCTGGCACTAGTTTCATTTACAATATCGCTATAAACATTGCGCTCATTAAGCATTTTAGCTACTTGTAAGCGTTGGGAAATTGACTTTAGCTCTAGAACCGTGCATAAATCTTCAAAAAACTTATAGCACTCGTCAACGGTTTCCAAACACAAAATTGCCTCAAAAAGATAGTCCAAATTGTCATCTTTAAGCTTACTTGTCAATGAAATCCCTCCTATTGTTATGTGTATATATTTTAACACACTAAAACGCAAAAGTCAATTGTTGTATATTTCAAGTAATTAAATGTCATTGCGGATTAGATCTTCGTAGCTTTCTCTTTTTACTATTACCCTCGTTTTACCGCCCGATACCATAACGACTGCCGCTCTCGGTATTCGATTGTAATTCGATGCCATTGAGTAGTTATATGCCCCCGTTGCCAAAACCGCTAAAATATCGCCCGTTTCAACATCCTGAATTTTCACATTCTCCCCTAGAAGATCGCCACTTTCGCAACATTTCCCCGCTATGGTAACTTCCCTATCCTTTGGGGAATTTGCTTTATTTGCTATCAACATATCGTATTTAGCACCGTAAAGCGCATATCTAGGGTTGTCCGTCATTCCACCATCGACGGATACATATGTTCTAATTTCGGGGATTTCCTTGACCGATCCGACTTTATATAAAGTAATTCCTGCCGGCCCGGCAATTGAGCGGCCAGGTTCTAATAAAATGAATGGCAATTTTATGTTAAGCTGCTTGCATTTTTCTTTAACTACCGCCGAAACCCTCTCCATATAGGCTTCGTTCGGCTGTTGGATTTGTTCGGGTGTATATCTAATGCCGAATCCTCCACCAAGATTTAAGTCGGAAATTTCATAATTCAATTCCTTTTTAACTTTAGCAATAAAGTCAAGCATCACTTTCGCCGCTAATGCGAATGGTTCTATGTCGAATATCTGCGAACCAATATGGCAATGGAAGCCTTTTAAATTGATATTTTCCGATTCGATGGCTAGTTTAGCCGCATCGAATGCTTCCCCCGTTTCAAGCCCTAGTCCGAACTTGCTGTCGACTTGTCCTGTCATGATGTAGTTGTGCGTATCGGAATCGACTCCAGGTTTAATTCTAAGCATGATGTTCGCAGTTTTATTTAGATCGTTTGCAAGCCTATTCAGCAGTGACAATTCGTCAAAATTGTCTACCACAATCCGCCCAACACCATAGTTTAGGGCAAGTTTCAATTCCTGTTCCGTCTTGTTATTACCATGAAAAACAAGCTTTTGCGCTGGAAAATCCACACTCATGGCAGTGTAAAGTTCGCCACCCGATGATATATCAAGTCCCAACCCCTCATCGTTTATGATGCGGCACATCTCTTTACAGCAGAAAGTTTTACTAGCATAGCATACAAGTCCATCACCATAAAACTTCTCAATAGATGCTTTAAAGCTACGACAATTTTTTCTTATAACATCCTCGTCCATTACATATAACGGTGTGCTATACTCTTTTACTAAATCTATTGTGTCGACATTACCAATTTCTAGATTGCCTCTTTCATTTACATTAAGATTCTCCGATATAAGCATAGGCTATACCTCTTTTCACTTGTTATCTATATTAGTTATTGTTATCAGATTGCACTGCAATTTCCTCAATAATTTCTTTCATTCGCTCTACGCCCTCTCCCGTTATGGAGGAGAAAGGTATCATTTCAATTTGGTCGGAATACGGGACTTCATCTTGCAATGAAGTCCACCGAGCATTCCGCCGCTTCGGTTTAAGTTTATCTACCTTTGTTAATATTATTACGAAAGGGAGTTCCCTCTCCACCAGATACTCTATCATCGCTAAATCATCTTTTGTCGGGGGATGACGAAAGTCTATCAGTTGGAATACTAGTCCAATCTCTCTATCGTCATCAAGATACCCTTCAATTAATTTAGACCAGCGTAATTTCTCCTTTCGGGATACCTTAGCATAGCCATATCCGGGCAGGTCAACTAAATATATATGTTCCAACGAATAGAAGTTGATTGTTGCCGTCTTTCCAGGAACAGAGCTAACCCTAGCAAGTGATTTTCTGTTAAGCAGCTTATTTATGAGTGACGATTTACCCACATTTGAGCGCCCGACAAAGACAAATTCCTGTCTGTCGGATTCGTCAATTTGATTGTATTTACCGTATGATGTAATGAATTCTGCATTATGAAAATTCATTTGCCCTCTCCCTTTCTCTAATTTTATGAGTTGACTGTTGCGTTTTCCTTTTCAGTGACGGGCTTAATGATGGCGTCTAGCTGTGCTTTACGCATACTATCTGCACGATTCATCTTATTTAGACAGAAATTCGGCGATACTAATGCAAGTTCTAGCACGGTTTTAACATCATCAACTAATATGAATTCAATGTTCTGTCGAACAATATCGTCAACTTCGGCTAAATCAGCTTCATTTCCTTTAGGAATTATGACTTTCTTTACCCCGGATTTATATGCCGCCATTGCTTTCTCACGTAGACCCCCGATCGGGAGAACCTTCCCCCTCAGGGTTACTTCACCCGTCATGGCAATATCCCGCCTAATAGCGATATTCGATAAAGCTGAAATTATAGCAGTAGTTAATGCAATTCCTGCCGATGGTCCATCCTTCGGTACTGCGCCCTCCGGTGCGTGAATATGAATGTCCTTATTTTTATAGAAATCCGCATCAATGCAGTATTCCCTCGCAACGCTTCTTGCATAGCTAACAGCAATTTTAGCGGATTCTTTCATTACATCGCCTAAACTACCTGTGAGTTCTATTTTACCACTACCATCAAGCACCAATACTTCAAGCGGCATGAGTACCCCACCGACGGAAGTCCATGCAAGTCCATTCACCGCACCTATCTCATCATTTTTAGATAGTTCATCATCAAGATATTTCTTAGGTCCTAGATGTTTTTCAATATTGTTGGCGGTGAAAGAAATGCTCTTTTGCTTGCCGGAAACGACAACCTTAGCTGCCTTCCTCAATAGGGCGGCAATTTGCCTTTCTAGTGAGCGCACGCCTGCTTCTCTAGTATATCCATCTATCAGGCTGTATATTGCTGAATCGGTTATTCTAGCTTTTGACATTGTGAGCCCATGCTTTTTAAGTTGTTTCTTGATTAGGTGGCGTTTGGCTATATTGAACTTTTCTTCACGTGTATAGCTCCCAAGCTCGATAACATCCATTCTGTCAAGTAAGGGTGCTGGTATCGTGCTTGTCGTATTAGCTGTTGTTAAGAATAGCACTTCACTTAAATCGAACGGTACTTCAATGTAGTGGTCACGGAATTCCGTATTCTGCTCCGAATCAAGCACTTCAAGCATTGCCGATGCTGGATCGCCCCTGAAATCACTGCTCATTTTGTCAATCTCGTCTAGCAGAATCAGAGGATTCTTACTATCGACGACTTTCATAGCATTGATAATGCGGCCCGGCATTGCACCTATATATGTTTTACGATGCCCTCTAATATCGGACTCATCACGTACACCACCAAGGGAAATCCTTGTATACTTCTTACCAATTGAAGTGGCAATAGAGCGTGCGATCGACGTTTTCCCTACACCTGGCGGTCCTACAAGGCATATAATCTGCGCATTAGAATCGGGATTCAGCATCCTAACCGCAAGTAGCTCAAGTATTCTCTCCTTAACCTTTTGTAATCCATAATGATCGTGGTCAAGTTGCTTTTTAGCTTTATCAAGATCTAGCCTGTCCTTAGTGCGCGTATTCCACGGCAAATCAAGGCAAGTATCTAAATATGTACGTATTAGCGCCGCCTCATGTGAATTCGGTGGCATTTTCATCAGCTTTTCAGTTTCTTTATAGAGTTTCTCAAAGACTTCGTCAGAAACATCAAGTTCTTCTATTCTTTCAAGATATTCATATATCTCGTCCTGCGAATTGTCACTCTCGCCCAATTGTGATGAAATTACACGCATTTGTTCACGCAAGTAGTAATCCCTTTGGTTCTTCTCTAATCTGCCTTTAACTTGCTCATGAATTTCCTTTTCAAGCATAAGAATGTTAACTTCATCCGATAACACCTTGATTAGATAATCTAATTTCCCAATGGGGTTAGTGATTTCAAGCAGTTTTTGCTTTTCTTCTACCGGCAGCATGATATTAAAGACAATACTGTCGAATATCTTTTTCCAATCATCTTCTGCTAGAACAGAATTCAGCAATTCCTTTGGCATTTTAGGAGAAACATAGCCGTATTTCTCGAATATGTTTTTAAGAGTACGGACACTTGCAATTATAGCATTGCTATCTTTCTCTTTATGCTCCGAATCGGCTAACTCCTCAACCTCAAATTCAAAATACGGCTCAGTATCAATAACATCTACTACTTTCGCCTTGTAAATTCCCTCTACCAAAACTCTTGTGATATCGTCGGGAGTCTTTAATAATTGGCGAACCTCCGCCACTACCCCGACTTTATAAACGTCTTGAGCATCGGGTTCCGACATTCCAATATCCTTTTGCGTAACTAGGAAAATTTTCTTATTCCCGTCCGACGCAGCCTTTAACGCAAGAATTGACTTCTCCCTGCCTACGTCGAAATGAAGAATCATGCCAGGATATATTACAAGTCCCCTCAATGCCAATGTAGGCAACGCCATCTTTGACGACTTCTTAGTATTTGGGGCTCTATCTTTTTTATTTTTTTCACTCATTTGTTCCACCTACTTTTCTATCGATAGTAATCTTCATTCTTATACTATCGTATATATCATTATATAGAAAAAACCTAACTTTTGCAAGCGAGAAGTTCCCCTATATATCCTCTTTGTAGATAATGGACAAGATTACTCCAGTTGGAGAAAGTAAAGGGTGCATATTTCTTTTTATCCGCTATCTCTCATTAATTTATTCATAGAAAGTTCGACGAGGAATGCCCGCCCAATAGCTTTGCCGTAAATTTTTTTAAAAAACTGATGGCAAAAAATGCAGGGATAATATTATCCCTGCATTTCATTATACTACATCTTTTCTACCGCTGCGTTTTGTCGTTGAATTCGGTGAGGGTTTACGTTTAGAGTTTCGCTCAATTATCGGTGTTCCCTCCCCAGATACACATTCGGGAGTAATTATTACCTTAGAAATTGAGTAGTCGCTAGGTGCTGTATACATTATAGCATTAAGGATTTCCTCCATAATTGTTCGGAGTCCCCTTGCGCCCGTCTTTCTCTTGAGCGCCTTTTCAGCAATAGCATCTAGAGCTTCTTCCTCTATTTCTAGCTCAATTTCATCTAATTCAAATAGTCGACGGTATTGCTTAGTTAATGCGTTCTTAGGTTCGTTAAGAATCCTGACAAGTTGTTCCTTGTTCAGCTCATTAAGAACCGTCGTCACTGGTAATCGCCCAACTAACTCAGGAATTAGCCCATATTTAACTAAATCCTGCGGTGTCACTTTGCCTAGGATATGGTCTAATTTCTTCTGACTTTCATCAGCAATGTTTGCACCGAATCCCAGTGTTGTCGCATCCGTTCTCATTGCGATTGTTTTATCAATGCCATCGAAAGCACCGCCACATATGAATAGAATATTCTTCGTATCAATCTGAATAAACTCCTGATGAGGATGCTTCCTTCCTCCCTGTGGTGGCACATTTGAAACTGTGCCCTCAACGATTTTAAGGAGTGCCTGCTGAACGCCCTCGCCGCTAACATCACGTGTAATAGAAGTATTTTCAGAGCGGCGGGTGATCTTATCAATTTCGTCGATATAGATGATCCCACGCTCCGCTGATGCAATATCATAGTCGGCGGCTTGGATTAGCCTCAAAAGCACATTTTCAACATCTTCGCCAACGTAGCCAGCTTGTGTTAAAGTGGTCGCATCAGCAATTGCAAACGGTACATTTAGCACCTTTGCAAGTGTTTGTGCTAATAAAGTCTTACCAACTCCAGTCGGACCGAGCAGCAGTACATTACTCTTTTGAATTTCAACATCATCATCGCCCGTATCGAAATATATCCTCTTATAATGATTATATACCGATACGGCAAGAGTTACTTTTGCTTCTTCTTGACCGATTATATATTCGTCAAGAATATCCTTTATTTCAGTCGGCTTAAGTATCGACGCAGCATCCATACCTTGCCTATCTTTTTTGCCGGTATCCTTATTAGGGATATCCCCCTCTTCAACTAGCATATTGTAGCAAATGTCAACACATTCATCACAAATGAACGCACCATTGCCATACAAAAGGCGCCCAACTTGATGTTCCACCTTACCACAAAAGCTGCATTTAAGGGTTTTCTTATCATCGAATCCTGCCATTATAACCTCCATTTATAGTCTAGGAAGTCTGCTTATGCCCTCTTTTCAATTATCTTATCAATTAAACCGTATTCAAGAGCCATTTCCGCTGTCATAAAGTTATCACGCTCAGTATCACGTTCTACTTCCTCAAGTGGTCTTCCCGTATTTTTGGATAAAATCCTATTTAGATCATTCTTCTTCTTTATAATTCTATCGGCGTGAATTTTAATATCGGTCGCTTGTCCCTGTGTCCCGCCGAGTGGTTGATGTATCATGATTTCACTATTAGGTAGTGCAAATCTTTTGCCCTTTTCACCTGCTGCTAGTAAGAATGCACCCATTGATGCAGCCATACCAATACATATAGTTGATACATCACTCTTAATATATTGCATTGTGTCGAAGATAGCCATTCCAGCTGTTATTGATCCGCCCGGGCTGTTGATATATAGGTGTATATCTTTATCCGGATCCTGCCCTTCAAGATATAATAGCTGAGCTACAATTAGGCTAGCAGTAACGTCGTTAACCTGTTCATGTAACATTACTATCCTATCGTTCAACAATCGGGAGTAAATATCGTATGATCGCTCTCCCCTATTTGTCTGCTCTACAACCATTGGCACTAAACTCATAATTAATACACCTCTCATTAATTTTATTCGTGGATTTCTTCTACCTTTGCAGTTTCACGTACTAAATCCATAGCCTTTGAAACTTTCATATCTAGTTCTAAATCGCTTGGGTTAACAAGCATTTTTACTCTTTCAAGCTCAATACTATGCGTATCTGCTAGCTTTTGGAATTCGTCATTAAGATCGTCTTCAGAAATCTCAATTCCCTCCTCGTGAAGCTTCCTAAATGAATCCATCTCCATTCCCGTATATTGAAGATAGTTTTCTAGCGTCATACCTTGATGCCCGATACGATGCTCGAAGTCGGAAATCATTTCTGCTACTCTATTATCGAACATTGCTTGTGGAATTTCAGCTTCTAGCTTTTCCATTAGCGCATTCGCAATTTGCTCCTCAAGTTCATTTTCGGATGCTTTTTCCTTTGCCTCGCTCAGCTTATTCTTTATGTCTTCCTTGAGTTCATCTAGCGAATCAAATTCGCTTGCATCTTTTGCGAATTCATCGTCAATTTCCGGTAGTTCTTTATGTTTGATTTCATGAATCTTCACCTTGAATACGGCAGGTTTGCCAGCTAATTCTTCAGCCTGATATTCTTCAGGGAAGGTAACTTCTACATCGAATTCATCGTTGATTTCCTTACCTATAATCTGCTCCTCAAATCCGGGAATGAATTGCCCCGAACCGATGGTAAGTGAGAATTGCTCAGCCTTTCCACCGTCGAATGCAACACCGTCGACAAATCCCTCAAAATCAATAACGGTGATGTCGCCATCAATAACAGCCCTATCATCAATTGATACTAGGCGGCCATTTCTCTCGCTCATTCTAGTGAGTTCTTCCGTAACTTCTTCGTCCGTTACATTCTTGACAGTTTTTGTTGCCTTTATACCTTTATAGTCTTTAATTTCCACTTCAGGTTTAACGATACATACTGCCTTTATTTCGATTCCATCTTCTTTTGATACGGAAACAATCTCAACTTCCGGCCTGTCGACAAGTTCCAACTTTGCTTCTTCAACAGCCTTAGATACCTCAATTGGATAGATCTCGTTAATTGCGTCCTCAAAGAATACTTCCTCGCCATAGAGTTTTTCTATAATTTTGCGTGGCGCTTTACCTTTTCTAAATCCGCCAACGTTAATTTTGCCTTTATTTTTGTGATATGTTCTTTCAATTGCTTCCTCGAAAATCGATGGATCAACTGATACCTCTAATTCATATTTGTTAGTGTCTACCTTGTTTGCGGCTTTTAAACTCATGTTTACATCCTCCATTTTATCATCTTTTTATTTGCAACGTATCTAATTGATTATATCATACTATAATATTATACGCCATAGAATTTTCTAAAGTTAACAAATTAGCAAATTATTCTACTAACACTGGTGTGAAATTTATATGATCGCTAGAAATTAATTTATATTCAATACCATCCCTAACACCGTTGAAGGCAAATTTCCTCGCGTCGCCATGTATATGCCCATAATAACACCTTTTTACCTTGTACTTATGCAGCACTTCTAAAATACTTAGATTTTCATCATGTATATAAATAGGCGGATAGTGCAAAAATGCAATCGGCTCTAATCCCATTTTCACGCCCACTTGCAAAGATGTTTCTAGTCGCATTGCCTCCCTAGCAAGGATTTTCTGGTCGGATGGCTCGCCATTTTCACTAATCCAACCCCGTGAACCGCATATACACCATTTATCATACTTATAAGCATTATTATGGAGGATACTTAAGGTATCAAAATTATTTTCTTTAAAAAAATTATCCATTTTTGTTTTTGTAGTAAACCAATAATCATGATTACCTTTTAAGATAATCTTCTTACCATTCAAATTATTAAGAAAATCGAAGTCTTTGTAGGATTCATCTAAATTCATTCCCCATGATGAATCGCCCGCAACAACGACTACATCGTCATTTGCAACAGTTCTATTCCAATTAACATGAATTCGCTCGATATAATTTTCCCACCCGTCAAAAACGTCCATGGACTTATTTGTGCCGAGCGATAAATGCAGATCGCCGATTACATACAAACTCAAAAACCATCCTCCTTTCACATAATTTAGCACTCTAAAACTAGAATAATAGTCTTAAAAAAGCTTAAAATACTATCATGATGCAAAACGCATCTGTAAACAATGAGGAGTTGATACCGATGTATACTGACGATAAGCACACACATGGTACTACTCATGATAAATGCGATCACATTATACAATGTGATGCGGTAAATTGTGCTTACAATGATAAAAACAATTACTGCGTAGCTAGGAAAATTAATGTTGGACCGACCTATGCAACTGATTCACAAGAAACACTTTGTAACACATTTACACTTGACGAGAAGTAACTAATAAAAATAAATGCCAACGTAGTTGCTCGTGAGCAATAATGATGAATGGGCATTTGCGAGAAGCGTCTGATTAATTCAGGCGCTTATCTCGTTTTTATTGTACTATCTTTTAATTAGTAAGTCCGTGACATAATCACCCATTATATTCTTGTCAATTGTGCTATTAAATCTAACTTCTTTATTTTTTAATTCAGATAGCTGGCTAGGTATCGGTAATTTTGAAATTTCAAATATCTTATCTAGCATTTTAAATTCATCTTCAACTAAAGCAGCTGAATCTAGCGCTTTTAATACGCTAGGTGCAAATTTATATGGGCTTGCCGTCGATGCTATAACCGTTTTTGTTTTATCGCCAGTCTGCTTTACATAGTCGTTTGCAACACTCAATGCTACTGCTGTATGCGTGTCGCACAAATATGAATAGTTATCGAAACATTCTTTTATTGTTTGCATCGTCTTTTCATCGTCACAATACCCTGCCGAGAATTGCTCTTGCAGCTTAGTTTTGACTAAATCGCTCACTTCATATCGACCGTCTTTAGCAAGAGAGTCGAACCAACTGCTTATTTGCGCGTCATCTTTGCCGCTCATATCGTATAGAAGTCTTTCTAGATTGCTTGAAATTAAGATATCCATCGACGGTGAAATTGTCGCCATGAAGTCCCTATTCCTATCATAAACACCTGTTGTTATGAAATCGGTGAGGACATTATTCGCATTCGATGCACAAATCAGCTTCCCGATCGGCAATCCCATTTGGCCCGCATAGTAAGCGGCAAGGATATTGCCAAAATTACCAGTCGGAACAACGATATTAGTTTTATCGCCGAGTGAAATTTCATTGCTTGTCACTAATTCTACATAGCTTGATATATAGTATATAATTTGCGGAGCAAGCCTGCCCCAATTTATCGAATTCGCACTGGAAAGGAGTTTATTCTTTCGCATTAATTTATCGGCGATTTCCGCATTTGCAAAAATTCCTTTGACGCCGTTTTGCGCATCGTCAAAATTACCCTTAATTGAACACACATTAACATTGCCGCCGTCTTGCGTCGTCATTTGCCGTTTTTGCATTGCGCTAACGCCATCTTCAGGATAGAAAACAATAATGCTAGTTCCGTCAACATCTTTGAACCCCTCAAGCGCCGCCTTGCCCGTATCACCCGATGTAGCAACTAAAATGACAATTTCCTTGTCTTTTACAATCTTTTTAGACGATACAGTTAGCAGGTACGGCAAGACTTGGAGAGCCATATCTTTAAAAGCACAAGTAGGACCGTGCCATAATTCAAGCATCGAAAATTGATCGTTCAACTTCACAATTTCGGCAATATTATCAGTTGAAAAGTTTGTTGTGTTATATGCGCCATTAACGCAGTAGTCAAGCTCTTCATCAGTGAAATCAGTTAAAAAAAGGCTGAAAATGAACTTTGCCCTCTGGGCATAGCTCAAATCAATTAATTTAGTTAAATCTTCTCTTTCTAATTTGGGGAAGTTCTTTGGTACAAACAAACCCCCATCGTCGGAAATTCCCTTCACGATTGCCTGTGCGCTCTCTACTTCCAATGTAGAATTCCTTGTGCTATTATATAGCATTATCGTCACCTCTTTATAAAATAGAAAATATATTGCTTGCATCAAATGCATTATCTATATATTGTATTCTGCATAATTTCTTATCTTCATTAAGTTTAATTTCTACCTGTGCAATGTCGAATCTAGGTTGTTTATCGCACGAATTCTTAATGAGATA
>CALLQQ010000050.1 GCA_938014915.1 uncultured Clostridia bacterium | reverse complement strand
ATGAGGAGCACGATATCCAGAATGAAATTTTCAATGAAATGCAAACTCGTGGCTGGTATCAGGTAAAGCCAGCAGAACAGCAAATGATCGATCAAGCTAAGCAGAAATATTCGAATATGAATGGATAGCCCAGTTAAGCATAAAAATAATCGCATTGCCAGATGGCACTGCGATTATTTTTATAAATTCATAAGCTTATAATATGAGAACGGTAGGATATGCAAGATTATAATGTCACAAAAAGATTGTGAAAAAAACTACAATATTATCATTGAAATTCGATAAGAAATGAGGTATAATAAGATGAATGCCGTTTAAGACGGACTAAAAATAAAGAAAAGGAGAATATTATGGATTGGGGTTATATAATTTCCATAACAATCATCGGGATGTTGGTTGTATTTGCAGCTTTAATTCTACTTGTATTGTTTGTGCAGTCAATGGGGCTATTATCGACAAAATCATCGAATAAGGACAAGAAAGATAAAGACGCTTCAACGAATAAGGGATCTGCTAATGTTACGAAAGAGCTGAAGCCCACAACAACACAGAATATATCATCGGTAGGGAATGATGATGTAGACAGCGAAATTGTAGCAGTAATTACTGCGGCAATTTCTCAAATGCGCTTGAATGAAGGGAACACGGCTGGCTTTAAAGTGAAAAATATAGCAATAGCTACTAATTCACGACCAATATGGGGACTAGCTGGAATACAAGAGAATACGAGGGCATTTTAAAAATTAAGAAGGGGAACAGATATGATAAATATACTTATAGAAACTGTAAAAGACCTAGCGGTAACGTCGGGTTTATATAACTTATCATGGCAACAAGGCATAATGCTTGCGATATCACTTGTGTTAATGTACCTTGCAATCGCAAAAGGATATGAACCATTATTGTTGTTACCAATAGCATTCGGTATGATGCTCACAAATCTACCATTAGCGGAATTATATCATCCCGAATTATTTGCAGGGACAGAATTAGATATTATAGAAGTCGTGAAAAAGGGCGGATTAGTCGACTTCCTCTATCTAGGTGTTAAGCTTGGGATTTTCCCACCGCTAATCTTCCTTGGAATCGGTTGTATGACGGACTTCGGTCCGCTTATTGCCAATCCGAAAAGCTTCCTACTTGGGGCGGCAGCGCAATTCGGAATATTCGGTGCATTCCTTGGCACCATGGCACTCAGCCCATTACTTGGCTATACATATGCTGAGGCGGGCGCAATTTCAATAATTGGTGGAGCTGATGGACCTACTGCCATATTCGTCACAGGTAAGCTGGCTAGCCATCTTCTAGGGCCGATTGCTATTGCAGCATATTCATATATGGCGCTAGTACCAATCATTCAACCACCTATTATGAAGGCGCTAACAACTAAAGAAGAGCGTGGTATTGTAATGGGACAACTACGTGAAGTATCTAAGAAGGAAAGAATTATATTCCCAATTCTAGTTACGCTAATTGTTTCACTTCTTGTACCATCTGCGGCAATTTTAGTGGGGATGTTAATGCTAGGAAATCTCCTGCGTGAAAGTGAAGTTGTCGACAGGCTTGTAAAAACAGCACAGAATGAACTAATGAATATAATTACAATTTGTCTTGGTGTTTCAGTTGGTGCGACCGCAACGGCGGCAAATTTCCTATCACCTAAGACGCTCGGAATCATTGCAATAGGACTTACTGCTTTTGCAATCGGAACTGCGTCAGGTGTTCTATTCGGTAAGCTTATGTGCAAGCTATCCGGCGGTAAAATCAACCCACTTATCGGATCAGCTGGTGTGTCGGCAGTACCAATGGCGGCAAGAGTATCGCAGAAAGTTGCTTCTGATGAGAATCCGCATAACTTCCTACTCATGCATGCAATGGGACCTAATGTTGCTGGTGTTATTGGATCGGCAGTAGCGGCAGGTGTCTTAATCAGTGTATTCGGATAACTAATAAAAGCTAACAACCGCCTAATTTAGGCGGTTGTTTTATTTTAGATATTCTGCTAATTGGTTGCTATTCGGTGGCATATCTTCAGCGTAGACCCTGCCCAGCTCGTAGCGATTATCACCATTAATATCCGCAATCTTCAGCCGCATTGTGAGTCCTAATTTACAACCTTTTTGTTCGAGCAGTTTAAATGAATCTTCATTATATTCGCTGTACGGATGGCTAATCGCCCACGAATCTATGTTGATTATATCTTTCCAATAATCTAGCGATGAATCTATATCACGACTAACCCTATCTAAATCGGCAACACTAGAATTCGATGGGATATCATATCTTAAACCGAAATTCATACCATTTTTCTTCATTACCTTGACTTGCTGATAGGTTAAATATAATCGCCGTGAAAAGCTATTTTCATCAATACCGACGAATTCCCGGAACAAATCGCTTAGTATCATACTGCTTAAACTTTCATTCAGTTCCGATAATAGTAGCCTTTTGACGAATGCAGTAGAAGCATTATCGAATCGATTAGGCACAGCAAATTTATTATATAAAGCATCATTTTCTTCTATATTGTATTCAAGACCACGGTAGTAATCAAGCTTTTTAAAGACGCTGTCAACAAGAATATCGATCTTTGCAACGGCGAGGATAAAGTGCAATTTATTAACATCAAGTAGCGTATTATCTTGTATGCAATGCGTCGGTAGAAAGAACGATGCTTGAATCTTCCTGTCACTAAGTAGCGGAAAAACATTCGTATAATGATCGATATACCCATCGTCGAATGTTAGTAAAGCGGCATTCGGTGGTAAAGTCCGCCCAGTAGTTGCGGCATTAATCAGGTGATCCATAGTGATTATTCTAAAATGCTCTTGCATGAAGTCAAGTTGCATCTTGAACATATTTGTGCTAATCGTTCTTATATTTGGGTAGGCAGTGGTGTTTTCATCATGGACAAAATGATATCTAATTATAGCAACTTTATTTGTATCGTATAATGGCATCTTGTACTCCTTTCATTGTCAACTACATCCTTATAATTCAATGATATAGTAAAAGCATTTGCTTGTCAATATTAGCTGACTGTTAATTGACAATACTTCATTTTATATGGTAAAATTGAAGTCAATAAATTATGCTTACATTAGTGGAGGTATTTATGAGAGAGAAGACAATTGCTGAGTCAAGATCGGTTTTATCGGATGTAATGCTGCCAAGTCAAGCGAATCCTGCTGGCAATGTTCACGGTGGCGAAATAATGAAGATGATGGATACTTGTACAAGCGTAGCCGCAATGCGCCATGCAAGGTCAAATGTAGTCACCGCCCGTTTCGACGAACTGGTATTCTATAACCCGATTTTCGTAGGACAGCTTGTAATATGTGAGGCAGAACTTGTATTTGTAGGTAGAACATCAATGGAAGTTAAAGCAACGGTAAAAGTCGAAGATATGACTTGTGAGAATTCGGCGAAAATTGCACTAACCGCATTTTTCACCTTTGTTGCGCTTGACTCCGATCAGCGTCCGTGTGAAGTTCCACGCCTTAAACTTGAAACTCCTGAGGAGGAATTAGCATTTAAAAAAGGCGAAAAAAGATATTTATATCATAGGAGAAAGCGTGAAAATCCCTAAACCTAGTAAAGTGTAAAATCGTGGAGCATAAATGAAAAGATATTCTTAGCTGCAATTTTAGTAAGGAAGGAAACTAAAGATGAGCAAAAAGCATAGCATTGATCCGAATAAACCTATGATCGCCCTAACATTCGATGACGGACCGAACACCACAACC
>CALLQQ010000049.1 GCA_938014915.1 uncultured Clostridia bacterium | reverse complement strand
TTCCAGTTCGGAGAAATCATAGATAACGCCATCAGCAATTTGTTGAATCAATTGCCAATGCTCTTTAGATGCTTCATCATATACGCCGTACACCGTCATTCCTGCAAGCTTCGCACTTTTAATGGCATCGGGAATGTCCTCAAATACGATACATTCTTCAGGGTCAACCCCTAGCTTTCTTGCGGCAAGCAAAAACACATCCGGGCTAGTCTTTGATTTCGTTACTTCATCGGTTGAGCAGATACAATCGAATAATTCTATTATACCATGATTGCGAAGAGCCGGCTCATAAAGCACCGCCGGCAAACTGGTGGCAATGCCTAGTTTGGCGCCTTTTCGCTTGAGCGAGTAGAGATATTCTTTCGCATATGGTTTCATCTGAACAGTATTGCCGTATGCATGGATCGCCATACTATTCCACTCGGAAAGTAAATCCTCCACACTTTCTGTTAGTCCGAATCGCCTAATTGTATATCTAGCGGCATCTTTGAATGTCAGGGAAGATATTGCATTTATATAATCGGGCGGAATTTCTAAGCCACGCTTTGTAAGGAAGTCCACATCAATTTGCTCCCACACACTCATGGAATCTAGCAAAGTACCATCAAGGTCGAAAATATAGGCTTTCATGCAATTACCTCCCTTCAAGGAATAGCCGCTTTAATTCACGTGCGGCGCCAGTAACATCTTCTTGTGCGACAATGGCGGATACCACAGCTATACCATCGATACCACTACTATGAAGGAGGGGCACGGTATCCCGATTTATACCGCCGATTGCGACAATGGGTAGGCTAATCGCCTCCCGTATTTGCCGCAACTCATCTAAAGAGGCGAGGTTTGCATCGGTTTTGGTGCCAGTAGCGAACATTGCGCCTATCCCAAGATAATCCGCTCCACCCTCCCTAGCAAGAACAGCTTGCGAAAGATTATTTGCCGATACACCGATGATTTTATCATGTCCGATAATTCGTCGAACAACTTCTAACGGGAGATCGCCTTGCCCGATATGAACACCATCTGCATCAACGGCAAGGGCAATATCCACCCTATCATTCACGATTAACGGTACACCAAGCTGGTATGTAAGTTCACGAAGTTTTAGTGCCGTTTCATAAAATTCTAGTGATGGCGTATCTTTCTCACGGATTTGTATTAAGGTACATCCGCCCTTGACGGCGCTTTCAACCGATTCTTCAATAGTGGGGGAGCTCATGAGATTTTGATCAGTGACAAGATATAAAGTATAGTCAATTTTAGGTTTCATATATTTTCGCCCTCCGCATTAAAGTATCCGCATCCATGCGGCTCACGGCATCGTGCAACACCGTGCGAAAACTGCCGTTACCGACGTTTCCTGCCTTTGAAAAGGCAATTTCACCAGCGATTCCCATAGTGAGCAATGCGGCGATAGTTGCATCTAGTGGCCTGTCGGGAGCCGCACCGCAAAAGGCACCAATGAGCGACGATAACATGCAACCAGTCCCCGTAATACTAGATAGCATCTCATTCCCGTTTTCGATACAGAAAGTCCGTTCACCGTCGGATATTACATCTATGGCACCAGTAATTGCAACAACGCATTCTAACTGCGCCGCCAAAAGTTTAGCAACGGTAACGGATTCTGCTGAATTCTTCATATCATGTTCGGAGGCATCTACGCCCTTTGTTTGCGATTTTTTGCCTGAAAGATACCTTATTTCTGATACATTACCACGCAAGACACCGATTTTGATTTTATCTACTATCTGAGTGGAAATTTCATTCCTTAACCGTGATGCTCCTACACCCACGGGATCGAATATAACGGGAATTCCAGCTTGATTAGCCGCTCTACCCGCAACCATCATAGAGGAGATAGTGCGCTCATTCAATGAACCGATATTCAATACTAACGATGAAGAAATGCTTGTAATATCGGCAGCTTCCTCCGGTGCATCGGCCATTACAGGGGATGCGCCAATTCCCAGTGTGATATTCGCACAATCGTTGGCAGTAATATAATTTGTGATATGGTGTACTAGCGGTACTCTTTCCCGCACTTTGTTAATTAAATCCGCAACACTCTGTTTAATATCATTCATATTGGACACTCCTTTCTACTAAATCTTCTTTTCAGTATGAAGTTGCACTTTCTTACCCTCTAGGATTTCGTTGGTAGTGCGCATAGCACACATTTTGCCACACATGGAGCATTGGTTCTTGTCGCTAGGTGGTGTGCTTTCATAATAGCGACGCGCCTTTTCACTATCTAGTGCTAGGTCGAACATCTCCTCCCAATCTAGCCGTTGACGAGCGGCGCTCATTCTATTATCAATGTCACGCACATTTGGGAGCCCTTTTGCTATATCGGCAGCATGGGCGGCAATTTTGCTTGCAATGATGCCCTCACGCACATCATCAAGATCGGGCAGACGTAAATGTTCAGCTGGAGTAACATAACAGAGGAAATCGGCGCCATTCGTTGCTGCTATTGCACCGCCAATTGCCGATGTAATGTGATCGTATCCGGGCGCAATATCGGTAACAATCGGGCCCAGCACATAAAACGGTGCACCATGGCAAAGCCGTTTTTGCATCGTCATATTCGCTGCAATTTCATTAATCGCCATATGACCCGGACCCTCTACTATCACCTGAACATCACGGTCCCATGCTCGTTTTGTCAAGTTGCCAAGTTCGATAAGTTCACCTATCTGGGCGGCATCACTAGCATCGGCAATTGAGCCAGGTCTTAATGCATCGCCAAGACTGATAGTGACATCGTATTCACGCAAAATTTCAAGTAAATCATCGTAAAATTCGTAGAATGGGTTTTCGTTACCTGTCATCTCCATCCAAGCAAAAAGCAGCGAACCGCCACGTGATACGATATTAGTGACACGCTTTTCACGTTTGAATAGCTCTACCGCTCGTCGGTTGATGCCTGCGTGTATTGTCATGAAGTCGACGCCCTCTTGAGCATGGGATTCCACTACTTTTAAAAAGTCTTTTGCCGTGATTTGGTCGAGTTCCTTTTCGAGGTAGCCAATGGCATCATACATCGGGACAGTTCCAATAATGGCGGGGGACATTGCAATGAGCTCCTTGCGGAACACATTAGTTTTACCGTAATTGCTTAAATCCATGATGGATTCGCAGCCGAATTCGATGGCTAGTGCCACCTTTTCCATTTCGACGGTATAATCCTTGCAATCCCCCGAAATGCCGAGGTTAACATTGACTTTAGTCCTAAGACCGCTGCCGATACCCTCAGCCGATAGGGAAGTATGGTTAATGTTCGCAGGAATAGCGACCTGCCCTGCCGCAATCATCTCCCTCAGTTGCTGGGCTGGAATTTGCTCTTTCTCCGCTACCGTTAACATTTCTTTTGTGATGTGACCGCTTTTTGCGGCTTGCATCTGTGTTTTGTAATTCATATCTGAAATTCTCCATTCTTAAAAAAGTTGTGAAAGTGATTAGTCGGACCGTGTCCTTTCCCAATTTGTAGGGAATGTTCAATAGCGGCGGTAATATAATCTTTCGCCAGTTCGACGGATTTAGCGAATGTGTTGCCATTCGCTAAATTGGCAGCGACGGCTGATGAAAATGTGCAACCAGTCCCGTGGGTATTTTTAGTGTGAATTCGTGGGGAAGAAAAAGAGTAGATCTCCCTACCATCGAATAGAATGTCCGTTGCATCGCCATCACTATGACCACCCTTGATAATAACTGCCTTGCAACCGCCCTTATGTATTTCATGGGCCGCCTCAATCATATCGTCCCGTGTCCGAATCTGTATGCCGGTAATTTTCTCCGCTTCAGGAATGTTCGGTGTCAATACGTCGGCAAGTGGTATCACCTTGGCAATTAATGTATCAATAGCGCCCGAATCCATTAGTTCGCAGCCGTTTTTTGCGTACATTACTGGATCGATAACCACATTCGGTGCCTGCCATTCCTGCAATTTGTCTGCGACGGTTAGCATCGTTTCACGGCAGGAGAGCATTCCCACCTTAACGGCATCGGGGGGAATGTCTTCAAAAACCGCATCAATCTGCTTTGCTATGATGTCGGGGCGCACATCTTGGAATTCTATCACCCTGCATGTATTTTCGGCAACAACCGATGTAATTACCGTCATGCCGTAAACCCCGTGCGCCGAGAATGTTTTCAAATCTGCTTGTATTCCTGCCCCGCCACTACAATCGGATCCAGCAATACTTAATACTTTTCTCATGTTTTATCCTCCTATATTTTATTTAATATAATTACCAGCGTATCGGAATTGCTAAGATACAGCTGGGAACTCCCGTGGATTCAACACTAAAAAGGGGCGCCTCTGACGAAACAGAAAGCACCCCTTGTAAAAAAATAGGGCACTTCATAAATGAAGCGCCCCATCCTAAAATAGACGAACTGCTTCCCTACGTTGGTATTAACCAACAGGTTCAAAGGGTCAGGTTCTACCTTCTCAACTCCGCAGAGTCCCCCCGCAAACTTATATTCTATTCAGTTTATTGCAATAAAATGAACCTCCCTACTATTATGAGGAAGGCTCCAAACAATTATAATCATGTTCGAATGCTTCCTACGTCGGTATTAGCCAACAGGTTCAAAGGGTCAGGTTTTACCTTCTCAACTTTCTAAAAAGTTCCCCTGCATAAATTATACTATATCAAATTTTGTCGGTTAAGTCAAGAATCAAATGTCTTTAATTGAAATTTGGAACACTCCCTTAACAAAACAATACACTCAGTTATCGCAAAAACTTCACTCCTTTATATGCCGTATCGATTACAATAGATAAAACGAAAAAGTCATGTATGAATTCAACATCCATACATGACTTCTATCTGGCGGAGAAGGAGAGATTCGAACTCTCGCGCCGGGTTACCCCGACCTACACCCTTAGCAGGGGCGCCTCTTCACCAACTTGAGTACTTCTCCATAGGTGAAATATTGGCAGAGAGGGTGGGATTCGAACCCACGGTCCCTTACAGGATCACTAGTTTTCAAGACTAGCTCCTTCAACCACTCGGACACCTCTCCATATATCAAGCGCCCAATTATCTGTTCGGGCGACGAATTATATAATATCATAAATTTAGGTAGTTGTCAATGGAAATCTAGCAATTTTTATAAAGAATTTTCTAGGATAGTTTTGTGCATATACATGTCTATATAGGGAGAAAATTTGCCCCTTAAAAGTTATCGCTTTTAGGGGGCAAAATACTATTCAATTAACATATCAAAAGTACAATTTCGCAACTTTTCTTGCACAGTTTGTGTAATATCTAGGAATACCATCCGTGTGGAACATGGCTCTTCATCACTGCAATTACATTCATAATTATCTGCAAGGCAACGACTAAAATAATATGTACCCTCGACAGTTTCGATAACATCGAGCAATGTAATTTCATGCGGTTCTTTTGCAAGTTCGTATCCGCCGTGTGTTCCCTTAAAAGATTTAATAATCCCACTTGCGACTAATTTGCTCAAAATCTTGAGCGAAAACCGCAACGTTACGGAAGTTTCTTCAGAAATAGAACGTGCATCCATTCGTATCTTATTTTTAGCTAGACATGATACTATGCGAATTGCATAATCGGTTTCTAGGGTTATGTGCATTTAAATACCTCATTTTCTTGCTATCTATCGTAGTAACTAATCTAGGAAGTCCTTAAGCTTCTTACTCCTGCTAGGGTGGCGCAGCTTCCTAAGCGCCTTTGCCTCGATTTGGCGGATACGCTCCCTCGTAACATCGAATTCACGTCCCACTTCTTCTAATGTGCGTGAGCGCCCATCTTCAAGACCGAATCTCAGCCTTAAGACTTTTTCCTCTCTATCGGTTAAAGTTGATAATACATCGCCTAATTGCTCTTTTAGCAATGTGAGTGATGCTACATCGGCAGGAGCGGGTGCATCATCATCCGGGATAAAGTCGCCCAGATGTGAATCTTCTTCCTCGCCGATCGGCGTTTCAAGCGATACCGGATCTTGAGAAATTCTTATTATCTCACGCACTTTTTCAACAGTCATATCTAGTTCAGCCGCAATTTCCTCCATGCTTGGTTCGTGCCCATTCTCATGCAGGAGTTGATTGCTGACTTTCTTCACCTTGGTAATTGTCTCCACCATATGAACTGGTATTCGGATAGTTCTAGCCTGATCGGCAATAGCCCTAGTTATAGCCTGCCTAATCCACCATGTAGCATATGTCGAAAATTTAAATCCTTTTGTATGGTCGAATTTTTCGACAGCCTTAATCAGGCCGAGGTTCCCTTCTTGAATCAAGTCAAGGAATTGCATACCTCTGCCAACATATCGTTTTGCAATACTAACAACAAGCCTTAAATTCGCCTCCGCTAATCGCTTTCTAGCGAATTCATCTCCCTGCTCCATTCGAGTAGCAAGTTCTATTTCTTCCTCCGCCGTCAAAAGTGCCACTCTACCGATTTCTTTCAGATATATCTTAACTGGGTCATCAATTGAAATAATATCGGTCGTCGGTGCGGCATCGGGCTCATCATCTTTAACATCATCATCGTCATCGTCATCGGGCGTAAAATCCTCGACAATTTCAATGTTGAACGCTTCAAAATCGTCGTATAGTTTATTCATCTGCTCAACGTCGAAGTCAAGTTCTTCTAGAGCATCTGTAATTTCCTTTGTAGTCAATTTTCCCGATGCTTTTCCTCGCTCCATCAATTCAGCAAGAGCATTCCTTTTATCATTATTCATATTTTTCACCATATCTTTCTGGTTTGCTGTTATTTATAAGTAAAATTTATACTTATTAAAAGATAAATATTATCCATGATTCTGCTGGGATTTTAATTTGTTTTGTAGTTCGATTAGTTCATTGTCGCTCATTTTAGCGGCACTCTCCCGTGATATACTATTTTTATGCGATAGCAGCGTGTCTATATAATCTGATAGCAATTCAGGGGAATTGTTAACATCATTATAATTAGCTAACATACCTGATATTTTACCCATTTCATCGGCGGTAAATTCGCCACCAAGTGAAGAAAGATTTAAATTCATATTATTTTGAAGTTTTATTGCGACAGATTGGAACACTTTTCGATTGAAATCGGTAACAAAGTCCTCGAATCGTATTTTCGACAATATGTAATCAATCGAATTGGGATTCTTGAATGCGTATGCAATAATGCCTTCTTCCGCCTTTGTCTCAAGTGGATAATGCGCCGCCTGCGGATTGATTTTATCCTTACTAACACCTGATTTAGGTAATAATTCTCTAAATTCTCTTTTCTGCCTACTGCGTCGCTTCCTTTTAATCAATGAGTTGACTTGAATGAGAATTGCCTCTTTTGAAACGCCGAGTTCAGTCGCTATCCTTGAAGAATAGACATCTCTTTCAATACTGCTAGGCATATTGGCTAATATGGGTACGCATCGCTTTAAATACTCTACCTTGCCCGAATCCGAGCCTATATCAAGGCCAATTTTCTGCTTATTTAATTCAAATTCGAATGCGTTATCAGCATTATCAAGAAGTAATTTAAACCTAGTTACGCCATTTTTCCGTATAACTTCGTCGGCATCTTTAGCGCAGCCCATTTTGATAATCCTAGTATTAACGCCAACTTCATTTAGAAGATTAATCGCCTTATGTGTTGCGGCTTGTCCAGCACTATCGGAGTCATATGCGATGATTACTTCATTAGAATACTGCCCCATTAGCCTTGCCTGCTCTTTAGTCAATGCCGTGCCAAGAGTAGCGACTACATTGGGGAAGCCAGCGCTGTAAATTGCAATTACATCCATATACCCTTCAGCTAGAATTAACGTCCTCGTCTTTGTCGATTTTGCAAAATTGAGCGAAAACAGATTACGGCTTTTCTTAAATACAGGTGTGTCCGCACTATTTAGATATTTGGGACCGTCACCATCTAGCAACCGCCCGCCGAATCCTATCACATTCCCACGTAAATCTATGATAGGAATGATTATTCGGTTGCGGAACGCATCGTATAAATTGCCAGTTCGCGCTCTTGAAACTAAATATGCAGAGATTAATTCATCTTCAGTATATCCTTGCCGCCTTAAATAATTTCTCAGACTATCCCAAGAATTGTCGGCGAAACCGATGCCGAACTTCTTTATAATATCTGTAGAAAATCCACGATTATGTAAGTATTCGAGTCCCGCCTTGCCGTCAGGGGAGTATAATTGAGAATGAAAGAACCTTGCCGATTTGCGGTTAATTTCGAGAATACGCATTTTTAGCTTTGCCGTATCGTCATTCCGGACATCTTCCGGCATTGGCAGCCCTGCCTTTTGCGCTAAAAACCTCAATGCCTCCATATATTCTAGATTTTCAATTTTCATAATGAATGTGATTACGTCGCCGCCTGCTCCGCAGCCAAAACAGTAAAAACTCTGCGTTTCGGGGAATAGGGTACAGGATGGGGTTTTTTCCGAATGGAATGGGCACAGGCAAACATATCCGCTACCTTTGCGTTTAAGGTTTACATATGACGACATTGTCGACTGCATATCATTATATTGCTTTAATCGTTCTATAAAATCTTCCGATATTGCCATATAAACCTCCTTTAAATCTAGACGTTCCACCCTTTGGGAATGCATAATTGTGAATAGAAATCAATTGCATATCCATCTGTCATTCCTGCGATATAATGGCTAACCGCCCTTTTTAATCCGTATTTATCGATGAATTCGTTGTATGGATAGGGGAGTTTTTTCGGTGCATTATAGAAGTAATTGAATAAAAACCGCACTATTCCTTGTGCTTTTTTCTCTTCCGATTTTGCAACGGAATTAATGTATACGTTTTCAAACATGAAACATCTTAATTCGTCATGTGCCTTCCTCACTTCATTACCCATTTTAATACTTTCATTGCTATTATGTATAATCGATTTTACAAGAGTCGTTATCCTCTGCGATTTTGTAGAACCTAGCACTTCTATTGCCAAGGCGGGTAAATCTTCAGTCTTAATAATTCCAGCACGAATGGCATCTTCAATATCGTGATTAATATATGCAATTTTGTCGGAAAGGCGGACGACATTCCCCTCAAGCGTGCAGGCAATACCGTCAGTATGATTGGCAATACCGTCAATTACTTCATGAGTGAGATTAAGCCCATTGCCATCTTTTTCGATATACTCAACAACATTGACACTTTGAATATAGTGCTTGAATCCGCCGACATCGGCACACATTTCATCTAATACGCTTTCGCCCGAATGACCGAATGGCGTATGACCGAGATCGTGCCCGAGCGCTATTGCCTCAGTTAAATCTTCATTAAGACGAAGTGCCCGTGATATTGTTCTTGCTATCTGCGATACTTCAAGGGTATGTGTCAGCCTTGTACGATAGTGGTCGCCGATCGGCGTCAGGAATACTTGCGTCTTATGTTTGAGCCGTCGGAAAGCATTGCAATGTATAATTCTATCCCTATCACGTTGATATTCGGTGCGAATATCGCATTTTCTTTCGGGAATTTTTCGTCCTTTCGTCCTTGAACTGAGTGATGCATTATCATCAAGAATGCTAAGTTCAAGTATTTCTGCCTGTTCTCTAATTGTCATTTAATCCACCATACCTCCCAAATAAAAAGCATTCACGACAGTAATCGACTATAATACACTCTCTATACTATATATACTATGAAGTCTATGAGAATCCCTTTTATTATCTGAGAAAAACCTCATTATAGAGTGACTTTGTATAGTTGCACAATATACTACAATATATCTGCATACTTTTCTTCTAATTTGACGATGGAAGCTTGACCGTTCGTAATGTTGATGATATGTTCGGTGAAGGATTCTTCCTGCTCTAAGTCAACGAGGATTTCAATCTTGACCGCACTGCCGAATGTGCTATCAACGACTTTTACTACAAAATCGGATAGGGCATATTCCACTTTCCCGTATAGCGAATAGTCAACATCAATTTGCAGCAAGGCACAGTAACACATATACATCTTTTTAGCAGAATCGACGGCGATTTTCGCCGCATGGGAATATGCACGAACAAGTCCGCCACCGCCGAGCATAATGCCGCCGAAATACCTTGTGACGACGCAGCAAACATCGATTAAACCCTCTTTTTGCAATATATCTAATACGGGGACGCCTGCGGTGCCTTGTGGTTCGCCATCGTCGGAATATCGTGTAGCATTGCCCTCACGAAGAAGATATGCATACACATTATGAGTTGCCTTCCGATGTTTTTCACGGATGCTATTGATAAATGCGATAGCTTCATCTTCCGTCGTTGCGGGGGAGATATATCCGATAAATTCCGATCTTCTTTCAATGAAAGAATCACTTGACGGTGATTTGATTGTTAAGTATTTAATTTGCATCATCCCCCAAAAATTAACTCTTCTTTGTAAAACACAAAAGCCCACCGAAAAAGTGAGCTTTAGCTTGCATAAATGTGGTTGTTTTTACTCAACATTAAAACGCTTCTTAAATCTGTCAACACGTCCTCCAGTATCGACAAGCTTTTGCTTACCGGTGAAGAATGGATGGCATTTGGAGCATATTTCAACACGAATATCTTTTTTAGTTGAGCGTGTTTCAATAACTTCGCCACACGCACATTTAATCGTGGTAGGCTCATAATTTGGATGAATACCTTCTCTCAAGAATAGTCACCTCTTTCCGAAATTTCGTACCATACTAGTGACAGCTAGCATGTATGCACTTCTAATAATTAAATATAACATATCTAGCGACGAATTTCAAGGGGTGGAGAGTATTTTTTTAAGGAAAGTTGCTATTTTATCCGATAAGACGCATATTGGATCTTGCAAGAAAGAGAATTGTCGATGCAATTGCCGAGGCACGGGATGAAAAGAGTCGTTTATTTGTATAAATTATAAAGTTTTGGCTACTACATTTGCAATTCTGTTTTTATGTGCTATAATTAACTGTGTTTTTAGTATTTATTTAGAGGTGATAATTTTGACTGAAATGCAAAAGTATAATATATGGTTAGAAAAAGCGACTGAAGATGCCGATTTACAAAAGGAACTTGAGGAAATCAAGGGGAACGACGAAGAAATTTTCGAGCGTTTTTATCGTGAACTTGCATTCGGCACGGGCGGATTGCGTGGCGTGCTTGGCGCAGGAACAAATAGGCTGAACATATATACTATCAGGAAGGCAACCCAAGGACTAGCAAACTATATTAATGATAGTTTTGATAATCCTGAAGTAGCAATTGCTTATGATAGTAGAATTAAGTCAGATGTTTTTGCTAAAGAGGCGGCGCAAGTCCTATCGGCTAACGGCATTAAAGTGCATATATATTCTGAACTGATGCCAACACCGATGCTCTCGTATGCTGTTCGTGCGTTAAAATGCGATGCAGGAATCGTTGTAACGGCGAGCCACAATCCAGCTAAATATAACGGCTATAAAGTATATGGCAATGACGGATGCCAGATAACACTTGAAGCAGCTGAAATCGTCACAAGCAAAATTGAAGAAGTTGACTGCTTTAGCGATGTTAAGGTAGCGGATTTTGATGAAATGTTTAGCAAGGGACGAATTACATATATCGGCGGCGATATTATTGAATCCTATTATGGGGAAGTTATTGCACAGTCGATAAATAAAGATGCCATTGCATCGAGCGGACTCAAAATTGTCTATACACCGCTCAACGGTACGGGGAATAAACCCGTTCGTGAAGTTCTTAGCAGGGTAGGAATTAAAGATATTGTCATTGTACCCGAGCAGGAAATGCCCGATGGGAATTTCACCACTTGCCCATTCCCAAATCCGGAAATTACCGAAGCGTTGCAATTGGGGCTTGACCTATCGTATAAAGAGAAACCCGACCTACTCCTTGCGACGGATCCAGATTGTGATAGAGTTGGCATAGCGGTAAAAGATGGTAACGATTACGTTCTCTTTAGCGGCAATGAAGTTGGCGCACTATTATTCGAATATATATCCAAGCACCGTGTATTACATGGCACAATGCCAAAAAATCCGATAGCCGTTAAAACAATAGTTTCTACCGATATCGTTAGAGGTATGGCGCAGGAATACGGGGTAGAATTACTTGATGTTCTTACTGGATTTAAATTCATCGGTGAGCAAATAGGACTTCTTGAAGAAAAGGGCGAGGAAGATCGCTTTATTTTCGGATTTGAAGAAAGTTATGGGTATCTTGCAGGCACATATGTGCGTGATAAGGATGCAGTGGTAGCATCGATGTTAATATGCGAGATGGCGGCTCATTACAGGCTCAATAATTCCAGCCTAATCGAGGCAAGGGATAAGATGTACGAGAAATACGGCGCATATAACCACAAACAGGAAAGTTATACTTGCGAGGGCGCATCGGGAATGCAGCGCATGGCGGAAATTATGCAGATGCTGAGTGAACAATATCCGGACAAGTTAGCAGGATTAAAATTAGTGTCGGTTGACGATTATGCTAAGTCACAATCAATTTCGCTGGTCAGCGGCGAGAAAAGTGCCATCACATTACCAAAATCCGATGTATTATGCTTTAATTTAGAGGGTGGAGCATCATTGATTATTCGCCCGTCGGGAACAGAGCCGAAAATTAAGATCTACTATACAACTAAGGGAGAAACATTGGAAGAGGCGGATTCTTTACAGAAGAAAATTTCAAGTGAATTCTCACAAATACTAGGATTCTAATAATATTTAATTCAAAACAAGCGGCAGCACTCATAGCTGGCCGCTTGTTTTTATGTGCAAATCTTGACATATGTTTTACAAAATGGTAAAATGGTGGCAATACAATTAAGGAGTTGTAGTAATGAAACTATTTAGTAAAATCGCAGTCAAGATAACCGCATTAGTGGCGGTAATAATGTTTTTCTTACCACTATGTTCGGTATCATGTTCTAACATGATGGAAATCGAATTTACGGGGATCGAATTAGCAGTAGGCAAGGCAGTAGATATGCCCGACATAGGCATCGATATTGATGAAATTCCCGAAAAAATAGAAGGAAGTCCGCTCGTATTAGCGGCGATTATTCTAGCGGGGATTGCCCTTGTATGTGCATTGTTATTAGGAATATCACGCATTTTTGGCATATTGACGGGCTTATCATCAATTGCTTCTCTTGCTATAATGATAATTGTGATGATAGGAATTGATAAAAAAGTTGCAGATGAGACGGGTATGCTTGCTACCGTGGATTTTCATATTTCATACTACATATTGCTTATTTCCCTCGTTGCTACTGCCGTCATGGGATTCATTTCTGTTGCATTACGTGATAAAACCTACAAGCAATATTTTTAACGGCGAATGTAAAAAAGTTTTGACTATCTATAAAAAAAGTGGTATATTTAAATTGACTAAATTTGCATATGGAGGATTATACGATGAATAATCAAAACAATGGCGATAACAACCAACGAACATCGCAACCAATGCAAGGGGAGAATAGAGCAAATCAGCCACCCCCACCACCAAATCAAGGGGGAAACTTCGCAAATCAACCAACCCCACCACCGATG
>CALLQQ010000048.1 GCA_938014915.1 uncultured Clostridia bacterium | reverse complement strand
TAAAATAGTCGATTATTTAGATGCTGGAGAGGATAATATCTATTTCATCGTGCCAGAGCAATACTCATTTGAAAGTGACAAGTTATTGTGTGAAACACTTGGAGCGCAGAATTTCACGAAAGTAAAGATATTGAGCTTTTCCCGACTAGCTAAGGAAGTTTTGACGCAGCATGGTGGAATAGCCGGTATGCCCGCCGATGATACTATAAGGCTGTTGACGATGAGCCTTGCCATAGATGAAGTGCGCGACGGATTAAGCATTTATGCTGGTCAGGCAAAGAACACATCATTTTGCAATATTATGCTAGATACGGTGAAAGAGCTGAAAACAGCAGCCATTACACCGCAGGATTTCGAGAATACAATACCGAATCTTACTGGAACGTTGGAGCAAAAGGCTAGCGAAATTTCACTCATCTACACAACATATAATGCAATGTTGGAGGAGGTCGCCACTGAGCAACTTGACTTCACTTTAAAAGCAGCCGAAATATCAAATGAGATGAAATATTTTAAAGATGCGGTAGTATTCATTGACGAGTATAAGAGCTTTACAGCTGATGAAATCGAGTTAATCAAGCCGATTATCTCCCAATCGAGGGAGGTTTTTGTTTCACTTTGCACCGATAGTGGGAATAGATCAAGATTATCACTTTTCAGTGTTGCAAATGAAACTAAAAACAAGCTCAAAACAATAGCCGCAGATAATGACATTGATAGCGTTGATTTTATCCGATTGAAGGACAATAAACGCTTTAATTCTCCTGCCATTAATCACGTTAGTTCGTATGTTTTTCGCTCAACACGACCAAAATTTAAAGGTGAGAATGACGGGGTCTATATAGTCGAGGCTAATGATATACATAAGGAAATCGAATTCGTATGCGCTGAGATACGTCGCTTAATTAAGGAGGAAGATTATAGGTTTAGTAACATTGCCATAATCGGCCGTGATATAAATATCTATAATAAAGTGTTGGAAAGCGAATTTGAGAAATATGAAATACCGTATTTTATGGATATGAGGGAATCTGTATTACATAAATCGCTGATAATGTTCGTTATATCAGTGTTTGAAGCAGCGAGCCTTAATACCGCTGCTATTCTCAGGCTCCTTAAAACTGGGTTCGTTGGAATGAAAGTTGAGGATATCTCCCTGCTTGAAAATTATTGTTTTAGGTGGAATGTTAAGGGCGAAATGTGGGAGAGTGATTTCATTTCCAGGGAGCATTATGAAGATGAAAAACGTCAATCTATGCAAGTTAGGCAACTAGAAAAGATCAATGCACTGAGAAGACAGGTCGCCATTCCTTTACTTAAATTCCGTGATAAATCTAAGAATGCGACAGGTGCTGAAATTTCATTCGCACTTTTCGAGCTTATACAGGAATTCGGCGTAGAGGAGAGTGTTTCATCAAAAATTAAATCCTATATGAATAATGGCAGTGAGGACGACGCAAGACAGCTCCGCCAGTTGTGGGATATTCTCATTAACTCGCTTGACGCTATGCATAAAGCACTTGAAAATAGGAAAACATCAAGAACAAGATATGCCGAACTTTTACGGTTAATATTATCTAAAAGCACATCGGCGTCGCCACCGCTAACTCTTGATGCCGTCATAGTCGGGAGTGCAGAGCGAATACGTGTGCCATCCCTTAAAGTGGTATTCCTTATCGGAGCAAATGAGGGTTTATTGCCGTATGCAAATAAATCCAGCGGACTTTTTTCTGAAAAGGAGCGGTATTTATTAAGACAGAACGGAGTAGAAATATTCTGCCCCGATTCCAAAGCGCAAAATGAAGAGAGATTCATCGCTTATCAAGCGATATCGACACCGTCGGACAAGCTATATATTTCATATTCGCTCATGGATATTTCCTATAAAACGCAACTGCCATCGTACATGGTAACGCAGATAACCGAAATGCTTAACGAGGATTGCATCATTAGGATAGCGGCGCTTGATCCGCAATTTTTTTGCATGACGGAAAATACGACATTTCAAACACTAGCGCAGATTTATAAGCAGGATTCACCGCTAAGAGCTAGCCTTATCAAGACGATCGACAACATTCCGGCCATACGTCACAAACTTAAATATCTTGAAATGGCATCGACAATTAAACGACACAAAATTGAGAATGAGGAACTCATGTCACGGTTATTAGGGCAGAATGTTAAGCTATCTCCGACGAGGCTTGAGGACTTCCACAAATGCAAATTCATGTACTTTTGTAAATACGGATTAAGAGTTCGCCCGTTAAATAAGGTCGAGATAAATCCGCTTGAGTCGGGTAATATAATCCATCATATACTTCAACATATCATGCAAAAATACGGAAAAGATTTCACAACACTCACATATGAAACTCTTGTTGATGAGGTGAATAAAATCACGCAAACCTATCTTGAAGAAAAACTAGGCGGACAAGAATATAAGAGTAAAAGATTCCTATATCTATACCGCCAATTGGTCAGAACGTCGATTACAATTTTACAACAATTGCAAGAAGAATTTACACAAAGTGAGTTTATTCCAACGGGCTTCGAGGTTGAAGTTGGGGAAGATGCAGAAATAAAACCAATGGAAGTCAGCACAATTGATGGAAGAAAGATTATTGTAGAAGGTAAAATCGACAGAGTTGATATTATGGAGAAAGACGGACACAAATTCGTTCGTGTTGTCGACTATAAGACTGGAACGAAGAAATTTAATTTACATGATATCTATTACGGGCTGAATATGCAAATGCTGCTATATTTATTCGCAATATGGAATCAAGATGGCGGTTCATATGCTAATGTTCTCCCGGCAGGAGTGCTATATTTGCCTGCAAGAGAGCCCGAGGGGAAGTTAGATAGAAAGGCGGATGAGAGCATAGCTAAATCCGAGGCAATGAAGCAATTTAAAATGAATGGACTTGTGCTTGATATGCCCGAAGTAATCGAAGGTATGGAAAAGGAAAGGCAGGGAATATTCATTCCGGTAAAAGTGCAAAAGCAAAAAGGTAAAGATGGGGAAGATAAATATACATCAAATTCAAGCTTAATTAGCTTAGAAAGATTATCGAAGTTAAATAAGCACGCTGTCGAACTTATAGAAAATATGGCAGATGAATTGCTTGAAGGAAAAATTGAGGCATCGCCCGTATCCGGAGATGGTTATTCTAATATTTGCAGCTATTGCAATTATAAAAGCGTATGCGCTAACGACGGCAAAACGGACATACGCAAAATTAGGAAGTTGACAGACGATGAATTGTTTAACTCGATAGATGGGGAGGATATACATGAGTAGAAATTGGACACCGAAGCAGCAAGATGCAATAAATGCTCGTGGTAATTCTATCATAGTATCGGCCGCCGCTGGTAGCGGTAAAACTTCTGTGTTAGTTGAACGTGTCTTACGACTACTCACCGATACCGATAATCCTGTGCCGGCGAATAGAATCATTGTCGTTACATATACTGATGCCGCCGCTAATGAGACGCGGCAAAGGCTAATTGAGGGGATGAGCAAGCTCATTGAAAAGGAGCCTAACAACGATATTTTACATGAACAGAGCATGTTATTAACTAATGCGCATATATGCACAATACACTCTTTCTGCCTTGAACTGCTGCGAGATAATTTTCAGGAGTTGGATTTGGAGGCGGGATTCCGCATATGTGATGAAGTCGAATTAGAAGTAATGAAAAAGCAAGCAATAGACGAAGTATTCGAAGAATATTATGAATTGCATACTGGTGAAATGGCGGAGCTTGTACAATTCTTTGGACCGACAAGGGATTATAAATTAGAGAGGACAGTCCTGCAAATTCACAAATTCCTGCATTCGATTCCTTTCCCCGATGAGTGGCTAGATTCCCCGCTCAAGAAATTT